>USNU01000076.1 GCA_900556095.1 uncultured Bacteroidales bacterium
CGTTCCTGCTTGGTGCACAAACCGATGGTATTCAGTGTGTTATAGAGCAATACGGCGAACCGGTATTGGCGGTGTTTATGCTCTTGTGCGGTATTGTGCTGCTCATCAGCGGACACCACCACGAGCATGACCATGGGGTAAGCAAATGGTTGCAAAACGCCGATAGCAGGTCGAGTTGGCTGTGGTCGTTCTTGCTGGGTGTATTCTTTGCGGTGGCTTTTTGTCCGCACAGATTGATTTATTTCATTACGATGATAGACCTCGCTGTGGCTATGCCGATGAGTATATCTTGGTTGATGTTGATTGTGTTCGGATTGGGCACCGGACTACCCATGCTGATTGCGTGGCTGATAAGTTATAGCGCCGTCAGTATTGGCAGCCTGACACATCGTTTGGAAGTGTTTGAAAAATGGTTCCGTTATATCTGCGCGGGGTTGTTCATCGCGCTGGGCATCTATCTCGCCATACACACCTACACCGAACAAGGCGAGCACCACCAATGCACAACATACAACGAACAAAGAATAGCGAACCATTCATAATTCTCTCGCCTTGTCTTCTCCTTTTTTTCGTTTTAAGCAATTCACCGTTTGGCACGACTGCTGTGCGATGAAAGTAGGCACCGACGGGGTGCTGCTTGGAGCGTGGGCAATGCTTGAAGAGCAAGGCGCAGCGCAAACGAGAAAGGCTATCGGAGAAGTGTTGGATATCGGTACTGGGAGCGGACTTGTGGCATTGATGTTGGCACAACGTTTCCCGCAAGCCGAGATTGACGCCATCGATATAGAATCATCGGCGGTAGAGCAAGCCCGCTACAATTTTCTGCAAAGTCCTTGGAAGGAGCGAGTCCGCAGTTTCCTGTCCCCGCTGCAAGAGTGGCAAACCGAGAAACGATACGACCTTATTGTGAGCAATCCTCCGTATTTCCAAAATAGTCTGAAGAACCCAGACAAAGGGCGGGAGTTGGCACGGCACACCGATTCGCTCACCTATGCCGAACTGTTGCACTATTCCGCGCAACTACTTGCGCATGAGGGAGTTATAGCCCTAATCCTCCCCGCAGAAAGCGAGGACGACATCATTCGATTAGGTATCTCAGAGCACCTGTCCTGTACCCGCCTCACCCGCGTATATAGCAAAGCAGGCAAACCCGCCAAACGTATTCTGATAGAGTTCTCGGCAGCAAAGCCCGTCGCCCCATCATCGCCTATCATCCCCTCCGATTTCTACATCGAGTCCCCCACTTCTCCGCGCAGTCCCGAATACACCGCCCTGACCTCCGCTTTCTACCTATAATCCGCCATTCTCAAAATAAGTCTGTTCGACTACACTAATCAGGAAAAGCAATACGGTACACCGTTCCCCAAGAGACGCTCCCCAAAGGACCCCGTCCCATACAAGCAAAAGCACAGGGAAATACCTCCAAAAAGAAAGCACAAAGAATGAAACCCGAATAAATTACAAATCCTCGCCTATTCCCTTGCTTTCGTATGTGCCACCACACGGATACTCACTTCGTACAACAAGTACAGCGGCACCGTGACCAATAGCAGCGTGAACACATCTGCGGTCGGCGTGATGATGGCTGCCAAGATACACAGCACCACAAATGCGTGCTTGCGATATTGGCGAAGCAGCGGAGCATCTATCAGTCCGAGTTTGGCAAGAAAATACCCTACAATAGGTATCTCAAACAGAATCCCCATCAGTAGCGACAGCACCAGAAGCGTGGACATATACGACTTCAGCGCAATCTGATTCACCACCGCCTCTTGCACCTGATAGGTACTCAAAAAACGGAACGCGAAGGGAAATATCACAAAATAGTTGAGCAACACTCCGAGCACAAACAACACAACGCCAAAACCAATCAGCATCACCGAATATCGCCGTTCCTGTTTGTACAGCGCAGGCGCAATAAAACCATAGAGTTGAATTATCAAATACGGACACGCCACCACGCATCCGAACACCAACGCTGCCTCAAGGTGCACCATAAACTGCGATGCCAATTCGGTATTGATAAACTGCGTCTGAAAATCCCCCAAGCAAAGCGATTTCCATCCCGTCCATTCCGCCAAACGGCACAAACCGCGATACAATGCAAAGTCCGACCGCGACGGCGCAAACAGCACGTCAAACAGCGCGTCCTTGAAGCAGAATGCCCCCACAGCGCACACTGCCCATACAATCAGACAACGAAAAATCACCTTTCGGAACACTTCCACATGCTCCCAAAAGGTCATCTTTTCTTCATTGTTGGGCTTGCTCATCGTGGGTGTCTTTTGCCTGTCGTTCCGTCTTGTTGTTCTCTTTGTCAAGCGGTTTCTTTATCTCTTCCTCCACATCGCTCATACCCTCTTTGAACGAGCGCACGCCCTTGCCGAGCCCGCGCATCAGTTCGGGTATCTTCTTGCCGCCGAACAGCAGCAACACTATCAGCACGATGAAAATAATTTCCGGTGCTCCAATCATAAGTAATGTCATAATTTACACAAATAAATGGTATATTGAAATTAACGTTCTTCTTTATTCCGGACGGTTAAGGAATATCTCGCACGTCTCGAAATTGATTTCCCAGTTGCCGCCCTCGCAGGACTCCCAATGGTATTTCTGTGCCATTGTGTCCCACCAATGCTGGAATTTTGTGCCTGTCTCGCCCATGTCGCGGACGAGTTTCTCATACAGTTCGCCATTGTCGGCAGTCAGTATCTTTGCCAACTCGTTGAGTCCGTTCCTGCGCTCAAACAGCGTCTGAATCTCATTCTTTTCTTCAGGTGTTACCTGACCAACTAATTTCTTCATTGTTCTGTAAATTTTGTTATTTTGTGGTTATCTTGAGTACTTGGCGCTGGTTGTCGATTTCGATTTTGCCGAGACGTTGTAGGACGGACTATCCGAGGAGCAAGGGGGCGCGTTGGTTGCCGACCACCGAAGCACGGACGGCTTTGAGTTCCAAACCGCCGAAGTCAATCTTCTGCAAGATGATATTCGTACCGATAGAGATACTGCCATCAGCCGTGATATACGCCGAGTTGCCCACGATGTCCTTCTTGCTCAGGTAACCGTTCTTGTACATAAAACTTGCCTCTGTCTGCGAGATAGACACATCGCTTGCACCCGTATCAAACACAAAGGTCAGCGGCAGCCCGTTGATGGAACATTTAACGGTGGTTACTCCATTGGCGGCAGAGAAGGGTACTTCCACCACACGCTCGGTCTGCACAGCATTGGCAGCATCTTCGTATCTGCCGAGACATATTTCTACATATGCCTGTATCGCCAAACTCTTGTAATTGGGGTCTAACTTGTTCGCTTTCTCAAGTGCAGTAAGCGCATCGGCATAGCGTTTCATAAGCCCATAGATCTGTCCCAAAGACGAATACCCCTCTGCGGAATAGGGTGCTAAGGCTATGAATTGCTTTATATCCGCCAATGCGAGGTCATAGTTCTTTTGAGATTGGTAGAACCAACTCCGTGCAAGATATAAATTGGCAGTCTTCGGTTCATAACGGATAGCCTCTGTGTAGAACTTAAGAGCCTGTATGGTATCGTCAATGTATGTGTAAGGCATAACAAGCCTGTGCCCGCTCGTAAGAGGCTTTCTTCGGCAGGTATTTCAGTGCATTGTCTGCTGCGGATAAGGCATTGCCAATCTCATCACGTAACGCACAGGCTTTGGAAAGTTGCACGTATGCGTAGCCGTTCTTCGGGTTGTCGGCTAACTCCTTTTGCAGGACGGAGATGCCCTCTTCGTACTCCTCCTTGTTAATCAGTTCCTTGCCGCGTTGGTAGTTGTACGAAGTGGGTTCTTGCGGTTGTTTGGCAAAGGTTGCCGTGTAGCCCATAACGGCTGCTATGAGAATAAATAAAAGTCGTTTCATATTGTTCGAATTTAGTTAAATCCTTTTTTATGCGCTCGCGTTTCTTCCTCTGCAGATGCAGGAAAATCTTGCTGCATTTGCGGACGATATTTTGCCAGAGTTTGCATCATAGCACCAAACTTACCATAGGCGTAATTAAACTCTTGCACAAACTCACGGGCATTGCGTATATCTGCCTTATAGACCGAATATATCACATTGTTCTCCACCCGCGTCGGAATCTCCATATCATCTACTGTTAACACCGTGGCAAGCACCATTTGCCCACCCGGGGATACATTTTGAAGGGTTTCGTCTAATGTGGTATATTCGAAAAAGACCCGAATGGCGGGACGATTCGGCATGTGAAAACATTTTACACTAAACCGAACATCGTTTTTGAAGACATACAAGTCTCCCTCATGGCGTTCCCATTTATAGCCGTCTTTATCCAGCAGTTTGGTAACACGATTCTCAAAACGGAGTACATCGCGTGGAACAATAAGGTAGTTTTCTACAAATTGATACCCATAACATAAGACCGGTACTCCGAATATCAACGTAACAAAGAAGATAAAAAGTGATGACATATATTTTGTAAATTAGTTGTTAATTTTATGTTTGTTGCGTTGCCACCAAATCCAACCATATATGTCACAAAACGTATATGATGTATGATGGCGTTGATTATATTCTTCTATCGTAACTGTGTCTCGCCCGTCAATAACCCAATTGGGTTTCAGCCATTTCCTGAACTTCTTTGGTACGGGGCGTGGTCGATTGCGGTAGTGATGATTACGATAAGTCCGAACTACCCATGCAATGGGATATATCGGCGACATTAACACAAACAACACCGTTTGCCAAGAGTGTGGACATGTTTCTTATACCACCCCTTCGGCAAACTGAGTACGCCGATGAGACACCAAACGACGAAAGTCGTAACGACAACTATTACGATGCGTATCATATTGTTCTATTTGTGTGCAAAGATAATACACGAATGGACGTTTTGCAACGATTCAAATCAATGAAATGCAAACAGCGCATTGATTTAAATCGATATTTTTCGTATAAATCTATAAAATGTAAATAATTAAACCTACTATTGCCATAAGATACTATTATTTGTTTGTTATTACGTTTGTTTTAGGGCTTTTATGACTGGACGGCTACGCTGTATTATCGCACATTAGTCACAAATTCCATATCTTCAAATTATATCGAATCTGACATTTACTTTATTGTTTCCGCAAGACATGCTCCATATATATAATGCAGAAAGTGACAAAGAACTACACTTTTCGGCAAGAAAAAATGCATTTTCTTTATAATAGCATGATTTGCAACAAGATAAAAGGTGCCAAATTCTCTTTACCATTCCTCCCGCACATCAAACGGGTCGAGGTAATCTATCTCGGGTATCTCGTTGCCGGTATGCAGACCCTGTGCTGCCAACATCTGTTGCAACTCGCGACCGGCGTTGCGTTCCAAGTGGGCAAGCACGCACTGCTGGTGTGAGGGGGTGTTGGCGTCCATTGTCAGGCGGTCGTTGAGCCATATACAACGGTGACAATGATAGGCATCGCACTTGCGACAAAGCGGCGCATGGTCAAGTTCCAGCAGTTGCTTGTTGGGTATCTGCAGACCGCTGTCCAAGTCGCCCACCGACCGCGAAGCGTCTTTCGTGCTGTGGTTCATACGGTTAGAAATCCCCATTTGCTCATCGTAGTAGAATGCCGGACAGAGATAGAACTTTCCGTTGGGCGCAACCGTGATATTGCCGATACCCGCCTCGCAGTTGTGCATCTCCTTCAGCACAAGGCGGTCGGTCAGCATATTCACCTGTGTCGGATTCTCTTTCTTGTAGAGATTAACCAATACGGCATTTAGTGTCTCCAATGCCTTTTTGTAGTCCTCTGCTTGCTCGTCGCGGAAAGCCGCTATATCCGTCAGACAGATATTCAGCCGCTCCACTTGTGGCAGCAGGGCGGCGATGTCATACTGCCCCGCGATAAACTCGCCAATCGTCAGACGCAGCACCACATTTTTCCCCGCCACACTGGCAGGCACACCGTTATACACCCGCACATCGCGACCGATTTTCACATGGTCAATACTCTCTATCAGCGCATTATATTCCTCGGGCAGGTCGTAGTCGGGATAGATATACTGAATCATCAGGTTCTGCTTCATGCCGAAGAGTATCGCCTTGCGCAGAGTGTCCAATGGCATTAACCGTCTCTCTTTCAATGGATTATCGGCATGGCAGTATGCCTCGGATGTGTCATCCAACAGGATAACAAGATATTGCATATAGTTCTTCATCGCATTAGCAGATTATATCGTTTGACTTCTTTGCATTTTGTTGTGCCTCAAACTCTTCGCGCTTGCCTTCCTGTTCCAACTTGCGGTAGAGTTTGTTCCAATAGTAGTTGTTCGCACGCACGCGCGCTTTGTGCATCAGGCATATTGCCGTGGCACGCTCATAGACGGTGTGCGTCTTGGCGGCGTCGTAGTTCTCACCCTGGCACCATGCGCAACCCTCCGCCACCTCGCAGTCCACGCACTCGGGCTTCGACTGTGTACAGCGGTCGAGCGTCAGGAACGGGCGCAACTTGTTGTTGTCTATGCCGTCATGTATGTTGCCTATTATCCACGCCTCTTTGTCGCGCAGCGAATACTGTGCAAAGCGGGTGCAAGGATAGAAATTACCCGCCGCATCTATCGCCAGCATCTTGCCCGCGCCGCACCAGTTCTGGTTCTGCAACGTGCAGTCCAGCGGCTTGCCCATATTCTCCGAAAAGAACGAGCAAGCATACTGCTCATACAGTCCGCGGTCGATAATCTCGTCAGCAAGGTCGGTCAGTTGCTGCTCAAACAGCGCGTCATCGCCCTCGTGCCATACGTCCTCGAACACGCAGTTGATGTTCACTTGATGGATACCGAGGTCATACAGGTGCAGCACACTCTCTTTGATATACGGAATATCCGCCGACGAGATAGTTACTTTCGTGCCGTCGCCGGGGAACTGGCTCTGCCATA
>USNU01000077.1 GCA_900556095.1 uncultured Bacteroidales bacterium
AGTGTATCATCATAGACGATGGCAGTACGGACGATAGTCGGGCGACTGTGGAAGGTTGGTTGGCAGAGAACAATCTGCGCTGTGGCGGGCGTTTCCGCTTGCTGGGGCAGCCTAATCAAGGCGTGGCTATGGCGCGTAATAATGCGGTACGGGCAGCATCGGGGGAGTATATCTGTTTTTTGGATGCCGATGATTGGTGGGAACCGACGTTTTTGGAAGAGATGGCATTGCATATTCGTAATTACCCGGATGCGGGGTTATATGCCACCAACTATATCTACTACAAAACCGGCAAAACGCACATCGCTCTGAATATCCCAACCGGCTACATAGATTATCCGCAAGTGTATCTGACAAGTGGTGCAATGCCTGTTTGGACGGGTGCTGTAGCCATGCCCCGCCATGTGTTTTACGAATCGGGAGGTTTTCCTCCGGGTGTCCGTTTGGGTGAAGATTTTCTGCTTTGGGCGAGGACAGCGATGCACTATCCGATAGCCTTTCTGAACCGACCATTGGCGTATTACAACAACGATGTCCCGGTTTCCCTCCGTGCCACGCGCCATCTGCATGCGCTGGAGTATCATATGACTTTTCTGTTAGAGACCATCGCTACAGAAGAAAGTCTGAGCACCGAGTGGAAACGCCTTTTTGACCATCTGCGGGTTAATAGTCTGCTGGAGTACTGGCTCAGTCCGCAATACCACGATGCCGCAAAAGCGGAACTTGGTAAGGTGGATTGGTCGCAGCAACCGCGCTCCGTGATACTCACCTATCGCACACCGATTTTTCTGCTGCGTGCCAAACGCCGTATCCGACAAATAGGCAGTTGGTGCAAGCAAAGACTCTACAAAATACTCTATACATGACCATCAATTTTCATTCCTTGGGCAACCTGCCGCACGCCAAAGAAATATCCCGTAGCCTTAGTATCGTCCTATTGGGGGCAATCCTGCTTTATCCAAACAGCATATACGCCTTTGCCAACTCCGTCGGCAGCACGTATATGGTTACCAGTGTACTTTATGCACTGCCGTTGCTCGTGATGATAGGACTGTTGCCGAAGCGGTGGATGTATGTGGTGGCGGCGGTCGTTTGTAGTGTGGTTTCGATTATCGACCTCACAATGGTGGATATATACAACTCTTACCTACTGCCCGGTGCGATTATTTCGACTATCAAGACCAATCCGCAAGAAGCGGCAGAATTTTACCAAACGAACCTCAAAGAGGTGTGGCGCTGGCTTCCGATAATAGCCACGTGTGTGGTCTCGTGTCTCACATATCAACGCCCCGGGTACAACAAGTGGTGTTGGGTGGCAAGTAGTGTAGCCCTGTTGTTGCCGGTCGGTTTTGTGTCTGTCAGGATAACCGCCGGCTATCACTCGGCACTGACCGTGCGCTATTTTGTGGATAATCGCATTCTGAATCGCCCGCCATACAATGTATATTATCAGTCGGTCAACGCTGCCAAGGAATTACATAAGCGCAGCATGATGGCATCTGCCAAAGAAACCCTTTTCGGTGCTACGCGTATTACCCCCCCCGTGTGCGAAGTGTACATAGTGGCCATTGGAGAGTCTCTTCGCTACGATAATCTCTCACTCAATGGTGTATATCCACGCTCTACCACGCCACAATTAGAAAGTATGGACAACCTGATTCTTTTTGATAACTACTACTCGCAAGCCTGTCTGACTATGTATTCCGTGCCTATGCTTATCACGCGTGCTACGCCCCAAAATTACGACTTGAACTTTATGGAACGTTCTATCATTGAGCCATTTCGGGAGTGCGGATTCAAGACATTTACCATAGTTAGCAACACCAATCTGCTTTCCTCAGAGACGTATCTGTCCGACGGGGTGGATTCGTTGATAGTAGTTCCGAACATTGTCAGAAATGGCGAGATAGTTTCGGGCGACAAGACGATGATACACATAGTGGATTCGCTGGTACAGCAACACGATAAACTATTTATTATGATGCAGTTCTTGGGTAACCATAGTTTCTATACCAACTATGAGCAGAAGTATGATGTCTATCGCCCCAACGCAAACACATGTACGCCCGAAGAACGTGCTGTATGCGATAGTCTGTACATCAATGCGTATGACAACAGTATCCTCTATACCGACTATATCTTGTCATCTATCATACGGAAAATAGACCGGCCGAATACCATCTCCTCTTTTGTCTTTGTATCGGACCATGGCGAGGGGATTGGACGAGACGGAGGTGGACACGGAGGGAACTGCACGCCAAAGAAAGAAGAGTATCATGTTCCGTTTATCTTCTGGTATTCAGACGCTTATGCCGAATACTTCCCGGACAAAGCAGACAATGCCGCCGGACATAAGACTGTACGGCTAAACGGCGACTGTATATTCTATTCTGTTTGCGATATGGCAAATATAACGCTCGATTCCGCCTATGCGCAGCCTGCGTGGAGTGTGTTTTCTGATGCTTTTCAGGAGCATGAGCGACTGATTTTGGTTCCCGACGGAGTAACTTGTATCCGCGTAGAGTAGGGGAGGAACCAAGCAGATGGGATAGTGTTAATACTTTCTTGCATATATTCCAACTTTTTTGTAACTTTGCAGCGTGAAATCTATATAAGTATATGAGTATGCCCAACCCAATCACCGTTACATCGCCCCTTCTTCCGCCTTTAGACGAGTTTATTCCCTACTTGCAACAGATATGGGACAGCCGGTGGATTACCAATAACGGTAGTTTTCATCAGCAGTTGGAGCGAGCACTCACCGACTATCTCGGAGTAAAATATCTCTCGCTTTTCACCAATGGAACACTCCCGCTCATTACAGCCTTGCAGGCATTGGGTATCACAGAGGGCGAGGTGATAACCACTCCTTACTCTTTTGTAGCAACAAGCCATTCTATCTGGTGGAACAAACTGAAACCTGTCTTTGTGGATGTACTGCCGGAGAATGGAAATATCGACCCGACGAAGATAGAGGCAGCCATCACAGACCGTACGGTGGCTATTTATGCCCGTGCATGTCTATGGTTGCCCTTGCGATGTGGAGGCGATAGATGCTATTGCGAAGAGGCATAACTTGAAAGTAATTTACGATGCAGCACATGCGTTTGGCGTAACCTACAAGGGGCGTTCTATCTTGGAGTGGGGTGATGTCAGCACGTTGAGTTTTCACGCCACCAAGGTCTATAACACCGTTGAAGGCGGTGCTATGGTGGTGCATAGCGCGGAAATGAAGTACGATGTCGATAACCTGAAGAACTTTGGTTTCCGTGGAGAAACTACGGTCGTTGCTCCGGGAATCAACTCGAAGATGGACGAGGTGCGTGCGGCGTACGGTCTGCTCAATCTCCGATATGTGGACGCCGCCATTGCTACCAGAAAGCGGGTTGCCGAAAAGTATGTGGACGCCCTCAAAGATGTAAAAGGAATAGAACTATTCCCTTATGAGATAAATCCTACTTTCAAGTGGAACTATGCCTATTTCCCCATTTTGGTTACCGACGAATATCGTATGACTCGTGATGCATTGTATGAGTTTATGAAGACGCAGAATGTATTAAGTCGCCGCTATTTCTATCCGTTGATAACAGACTTTGAGCCTTATAAGAACTACTCGAGTGCTACCAAAGCGAACCTCCCCGTTGCCAATCGCCTTGCCTCGCAAGTCATCTGCCTTCCAATACATCACGCCCTGACGGATGAGGATGTGGAAAGAGTGTTGAAATATATCAAATCGGTTATATAACCGAATTTGTGTGATGTCTAATATTACTAATGTGGTAAAAGGAGATGCAATGAATTGTTCATACGAGAATTGTAGTAAATTTATCATCGCTATAAAAAATAATATTTATGATTCAAACAAGCAACATTGCAAATAGCATTCAAACATCATTTACCCGCCAATTGTTTAATATGGCAAAGGAGTATGATGATGTAATAGATTTTACATTGGGGGATCCTGATATACAGCCTCATTCTGCTATCAAGCAGGCGGCTTGTAAGGCTATTTTTGATGGTAAAACGCGCTACTCTCAAAATGCAGGTTTACTCGAATTACGACAAACGATAGCAACATACTATCAATGTAAAGAGGGCCTGCAATATCAACCGGAGAGCGAAATTATGGTTTCCGTTGGTGCTATGGAGGGGCTTTATCTTGCTTTATTAGCACTTTTGAATGAAGGAGACGAGGTCATTATTCCCGCTCCTTACTATGTGAATTATACCCAAATGGTATCAATGTGTCATGCGATACCAGTCGTAGTTGATAATCCCGATCAAACGGACTTGTCTTTTCGTTTGGAGGATATTGAGCAGGCTGTAACACCAAGAACGCGTGCTATCATTATCAATACACCATCCAATCCGACGGGATGCGTCTTGTCGCAAGAAATCTTACAAGGTATTGCTGATATTGCCAAACAATATAATTTGGTAGTAATCGCTGATGAAGTTTACAAATGCTTGATTTATAGTCAATCAGAATGGAGAAGCATTGCGCATATAGAGGGTATGCGTGAGCGCACTATATTGGTCAATTCGTTGAGCAAAGAGTTTTGTATGACGGGGTATCGTATAGGCTATGTGTTGGCTCCGAGTGAGGTTGTCTCTGCAATGACAAAATTACAGGAAAATGTTGCCGCATGTGCACCTCTTCCCAGTCAGTATGCCGCTATAGAGGCGTTAGGCAGCAAGGAAGATTATTCCGGAGATATGGTACGGATTTTCTCAGAACGGAAAGATTGCATTGTGGAAGGAATAAGCCATATACAGGGGTTGAAATGTAATGCTCCGGATGCTACGTTCTACTTGATGGTGGACATCTCAAGCACAGGTATGAATAGTGTGGACTTTTCCGTTGCGTTGCTTCGGGCACAGCATGTGGCGGTCGTTCCTGGAATAACGTATGGCAAATGTTGCGACAGATATGTCCGCATTGCTTTTACGCATGAGTTGGATTATATTAAAGAAGGAATTCGTCGCATAGCACAATTTATGGAGGAGATAAGAAAATGAAAAAGTTGTTGATGTTAGGTGGCAGTCTTTACCAAACCTATGCTATTAAAGAGGCAAAGAGAATAGGGTATTATGTAATAACGTGTGATTATCTGCCTGATAACCCGGGGCATAGGTTTGCTGATGAATACCACAATGTCAGTACGACAGATAGAGAGGCAATCTTGGCGTTGGCTCAAGAATTGCAGGTGGATGGGATTGTGGCGTATGCTAGTGACCCTGCTGCTCCGACAGCCGCTTACGTGGCTGAACAAATGGGATTGCCAACATCTCCATATAAAAGTGTAGAGATATTGTCAAATAAAGATTTATTTCGTGAATATCTGTGGCAAAACGGTTTCAATTGTCCCAAGGCAATGGGTTTTACAACGTATGAGGAGGCTTTGTCGCATATTGACGAGTTCCAACTGCCCGTTATGGTAAAGCCTGTTGATTCGTCAGGAAGCAAGGGAATAAATAAGATGACCGATAAAACGCAACTCAAAGCCTTTGTCGAAGATGCGTTATATTATTCGCGGCGCAAACGCTTTTTGATAGAGGAATTTATTGTCAAAAAAGGGCATCAGATTTCGGGGGATGCTTTTTCCGTGGATGGTAAGTTGGTATTTCATTGTTTGGGTAATGAATTTTATGACCCAAATTGCGATAAAGATTTTGCACCTTTGGGTGAGTGTTGGCCATTCCGGATGGAGCATAAGTATATTGAAGACCTTGAACTGCAATTACAACGATTGATGACGCTTCTTGGTATGAGGAGTAATGCTTATAATGTAGAAGCCATTGTCGGAGAAGATGACAAGGTCTACTTGTTGGAGTTGGGTGCACGTAGCGGGGGGAGTTTGATTCCACAAGTGGTTGAGTGTGCTACGGGAATCAATATGGTAACGTGGGTGGTGCAGGCTGCGGTTGGGGACCCAATAGACCTTTCGGTGCTTAATGGTAAAAAAGAAATGCCTATTAGGGGCTATTGGTCTAACTATATGGTACATTCCAATGCTACTGGATTGTTCCAATCAATATCTTTTGATAAGAGTTTTGAACAGCAACATCTCGTCGCTTTTGTAAATGATTTGAAAATTGGTACACCGGTACATCGGTTTCGTGATGCACAAGATTGCATAGGTGAATTTATCTTAAAATATGATTCTATGCAGCAGATGTTTGATGTTATCAAGAATATGGAGAATTATATCAACGTAGAGGTAAAATGAGCAATTTGGTAATTATTGGTATCTCTGATACGGCAGATCGGATTATTCGTTATGTCAATCGTTATCGCTTGTTTAATGTTATTGGCTGCTGTTGATAAGATGTATCTTGCTGAAAATGAGTATGTTACAATAGGGGGGCAGTTTTCGCGTTTGGGACTTGGAGCATTTGCACGAATACATAGACATAGAAAATGATTATGTTTTTGTAGCATTATTATGGAATCGCTTAAATGCAGATCGTCGTTCTTTATTTGAGAAAGTGCAGCAAATGAATCGTTTTAAGTTTGCTAATATCATTTCCCCAAATGCCATCGTGCGCGGTGAAATTAAGGGTGTTAATTGTTGGATATGTGATAATGTTATTATTCACGAACTGGCGGTGGTAGAGGATGATGTATTTGTTATGGATAAAGCCTTTGTCGGTCATCGTTCTGTTGTGAAATCGCATGCCTTTCTTGCTGTTGGAGCAATGGTGATGGGGAGTGTTGTGGTGGGAGAACAATGTTTTATAGGTGTAAATGCTAATATATTTGATGGTACACATATTGGAAATAAGTGTCTTGTCGGAGCCTGTACTTATGTAAAAAGAAATCTTCCGGATTTTAGCACAATCAAAACTCCATCAGATTCTTTCATTA
>USNU01000078.1 GCA_900556095.1 uncultured Bacteroidales bacterium
GCGACCATGCTGAGCGATGAAGTCGTTGGTGAGGATATCCTTCATATCGCCTGCAAAGAAGAGTGTATTCTCCAAAGCATTGCAGGCGGCGTTCACTTTGGCGTCCTCTATTGCCTCCGGAACATACTCTATACCAATCACTTGACGTGCTTGTTTAGCCACGAAACAGGCAATCGTACCCGTACCCGTATAGAGATCATAGACCAATTCGTTACCTGTCAGTCCCGCAAAATTGCGCGCCACCTTGTATAGTTCGTATGCCTGCTCGGTGTTGGTCTGGTAGAAACTTTTCGGTCCCACTTTGAATTGCAAGTCCTCCATCTGCTCCATTATATGGTCTTGTCCCGCCCACACGTGCACTTCCTGGTCGCCGATGGTGTCGTTCATCTTCAGGTTCTCCACATACAGCAGGCTCACCACCTCGGGGAACTCCCCATGCAGCCAATCCATCAGCCCGCGGCAGGCATCGTTGATTTTCTCGCCGAAGCAGACAATGAGCATAATCTCGCCTTGGTGGTTCGAGCGGATGATAAGTGTCCGCAACTGTCCTTGGTGGGTGTGCTCGTTGTAGAAACTCAGTCCGTGTGTGCGTGCATAGTCGCGTATGCCATTGCGCAGGCGGTTGTTGATTTCGGGCATCAGGTAACATTCCTCAATATCCAATACTTTGTCAAAGCAGTTCGGAATATGAAACCCTGCGCCATAGGAGCAATCGATGTTTTCCAATCCTCCTGCTGCCACAATTTCGTCCCACGGCAACCATTTGCGGTCGGAGAAAGTGAATTCCAACTTGTTGCGGTATTCATAAATATGTTTGCTCCCGAGAATAGGACTTATCTCGGGCAGTTCTATTTTGCCTATTCGGGTCAGGTTGTCCTCTATCTGTTGTTGTTTGTGTCGCAGTTGCTCTTCGTAGGGCAGTATCTGCCATTTGCAACCGCCGCATGTGCCATAGTGCTTGCAAACCGCCTCGCAGCGTCGCTCCGACGGGCGCACAAGGCGTTCCACACGCGCTTCCATAAACGAGTGTTTCTTTTTCGTAATCTGCAAATCCACTATGTCGCCCGGCACACAATATGGCACAAACACCACCATGTCGTTGATGCGTGTCAGTGCTTTGCCCTCGGCGGCAATACCCGTTATCTCTACGTTTTCTATGAGAGGTAAGTTCTTCTTTTTCATCTTTTCTTGTTTTTGCCTTTTGCAATAACCGTCTCTTGCGGTGGCGCAGGAGGGGTCATTAGTTGCTCTATGCTGTATTTGTATATTGTTTCAAAATCCTCGGCAGCCTCCAAAGGGAAGCCCCACACCAATGTACCCGAAGTCAGGTGGATGTCAGGTGGATAACAGGTGGATACGCCTTTCCAAAGCACCCCTGCCCCCACACGCATATCCTGATATATCGCTATCCGTTGCGCTCCTTCGCTTGTCGGTTTCAGTCCCTCTGCCGCCTCTGCAAACAGCCCCGCACTATTCGGTTTGGTCCTGATGGTGCATTGTGTGTCGTGCATAGTGCATTGAATCCGCCCGCTCCGTGTCGCCTTCTCTGCTGCGAGACCATAGTGCAGCACCTTTTCCGCCCATAGCCGGTCTTCAGGACGCGCCATTCCGTTGCCTAAATAACTGCCGCTTATCAGCACTTTGCCACTTTGCTCCAAGTACTTTTGCAAGGCTTTTTGGAGTTGAGAAAATATCACTGCGGTGGTGTCTCCGGCACGTTCTTTTCCGCAAATCACGTCCACTATCGCAAACGTGCTGTCGATGGTTGTCAGTGCCTGCGCATTGGTCGAGATATACGAATACCCCAACTGTTGCAGCACACGCCCGTGCAGGGTGGGGTAGTCGTGCGTATTGCCCACTACGACAGTACCCTGATAGTCGCGATAGCACATTCCCCAACCGCAGTTGTCATCGTCCTGCCATGCGCTTTGGCGGGTCCAATTCTGTTGCTCGCCGAGGTAGGCAATGCTCAGCCTGTCTTCTACCGCATAAGTGTTGGGCACAATCCCCGCGTAGGTGGAATCGGCAAACCATTGTGGACCATATACTTGGTTGAAGTTGTTGATAATCAGTACGGTAGGTGCGTCTGTGTCGGGCGCAAAGTACGCGCTCAGTACTTCGCTTTGCAGACTCCTGCCGCCGGCGTTGGCTGCCACTACATAGAAATCATATCGTTTTCCACGTTCCAAAGGCAGCGTTATATGGTTGTGTTCTGTCCGTTTTTCGGTCCACTCGCCGTCATTCGCGCGCGCGTATATATAATGGTGTGTCGCTTTGGCAGTCGGTTCTAATGGGTCAAAAGTATCTTTCCAAGACAGCACAATATCCGTATTTGCCAGCCCCCTCTCTGAGGGGGTAAGGGGGAGTCGTATGTTGAGTTGTTTTACCGCCAATGGTTGCACCACCACCTTCCGTCCGTCCTGCTCATGCAGGTATCTCAACAGCCCTTTATAGACAGCCCGCGCGGCAATCATTCTGAACTCAGGGTTCAGTCCGTAGCGCATATCTGCCATATTTTTGTGGCTCAGCAGTTCCAACAGCACGCATGGCACCACCGGATAGCGCGACTCGCAATAGTTGCCGTTGAGCAGTTGTCGGCGTGTCCATTCGGGGGCAACGGTCTGCCTTAGGTCTTCCACCACCTGCGTCTGCACATAGTCCGCCAGGTCTCGGTTCAGCATACGCGAAACACCGTTGCCAAAGGTCTTCCGTCCCGTGTCATCGTGGTCGGTATATATCGCCAAGGTCCCCACGATGGTGGTGTCGTCCAAGGCGTCATATCCGTCTGTATGTAGCGCGAGGCACACGTCCACGGGTATGCCCAATCCCTCCTGTGTGGGATTGGCTTTGCTGCCGCCGGTCAGGTAGTTCACCCATAGTCCGCGACTCCGCAAGTCTTCGATATACTCGTTTCCGTCGTCGGATTGTCTCCAAACGCTATCGGGAAAACCCGCTTCTTCCAACCAATAGCGTGCTGCCTCTGTCCGGCGTGGCAATCCGCTCCGCCCTGTCTCTTGTCCGGCATTGTCTTCGGTCAGGCACCATGTCCCGTCGGTGTTTTTGCGGAAATTCTTTCCCTCAAATTGTGCTCTGGGTTGCAGTACGACGCCTCCTGCGTTTTCTATCATCTTGCTAATCAGGCGCACATACTCTGTGGAGTACAGGTCCTCCACGGTGGTCCACATCGTCGCACGTTGCCATATCCAACTGTCTTTCTGCGCGTTATAGTATGTGCCATGGCTCGCCCACAAGGCGATATATCTGCCACTCATGCCGTTTTTGTAGGTCTCGTTGTTTTCGGCACAGTCGATACAGGGGATATCGGGTTTGGTGTAGTCGGGGTATTTCTCCTTGCGTTTTTGAAGTCGCGTAGGCACCAACTCTGCCAATTCGTATTTCTCGGAATAGATACTCACTTTTCCCCGCTCGTGCCCTAATACCCATCTGCTGACATCCCGCCGCATCTGTTTCAGTTCCTCCGGCGTGAACACTACCCCGCCGAGCGTGGCATTGGTACGCACGGTTACTGTGTTTCCGTTCGTACGCATCTGTCTCACTCGCACAGGTGGTACCCACACGGTGGCAGAACGCGCCAACACAGGCGCAATCGTGTCGCCCGCAGTCGTCTTGGGGTAGAAAAAACGGTTGTAGTGCAGGTTGAGTGAATCGGCGAGTTCCTTCACGTTGATAGCGCACGCAGGGTCGGAGACACATATCGCCAACCACGTACACAATATATATAATAGATGCCTCTTTGGCATTGTTGTGTTAAATTTCATTTTCTATTTTGCTCAATAGATGTATGGCACCGGATACGGTTTGCACTTGCAGGATACTTGCGTATCGCCGTCCGGTCGGCTTGCCTTTTTTGTCTTTTTCCTCCACCAACTGACATCTCTGTGCCCGATTGACGATAAACGTGATAATCTTGCCAAATGCCTCGCTATGCCAATAGCGGTCGTCGTTCTGCACAAAATATAGTACCAACCGTCCGCCTTTCAGCAGCACTTTCTCCACGCCCAATCGGCAGCAAATCCACCGCAGGCGCACCACATTCAGCAACTCTTCCGCCTCTTCGGGCATAGGTCCGAAGCGGTCTATCATACGTTTCTTAAATTCGGTCAGTTGGTCCTCGTTGCGCAGGCTGTCCAATTCGCGATAGAGGGATATACGCTCCGATATATTCTCCACATAATCAGTGGGAAAGCCCAATGGCAGGTCGCTTTCCAACTGACTGTCCTGCACCCATAGTTTCTTGTTTTCGCTATTGCCGCCCAATAGCAGTTCGGCGTTTTCGTGGGCGTCGTCTGCGCTGAGCAACTCATCTTTCAATTCCTGTACCGCCTCATTCAGAATACGCTGATAGGTCTCGTATCCGAGGTCGGCAATGAATCCGCTCTGTTCTGCGCCAAGCAGGTTTCCTGCTCCGCGAATGTCCAAATCCTGCATGGCGAGGTTGAATCCCGCCCCCAATTCTGCAAAGGTGGATAAGGCGTCCAATCGTCGGCGTGCATCTTCCGTCAGCAACTCTCGTGACGGTGCCACCAAGTAACAGTAGGCTTTCCGGTTGGCGCGTCCCACACGCCCGCGCAACTGGTGCAGGTCGGCTAATCCGTAGTGTTGCGCCGAATAGATGATGATGGTATTCACGTTGGGGATATCCACTCCCGACTCGATAATAGTGGTCGAAAGCAGAATGTCGTAGTCGTAGTTGATAAAATCCTCCAACCGTTTCTCCATCTCCTCGGTAGGCATCTGTCCGTGTGCCACCACAATCCGTGCTTCGGGACAGAGCGCATGTATCTTGCGCTCGATACGTTCCAACATCTCAATGCGATTGTTGACGATGAATATCTGCCCGTTGCGTTGCATTTCGAGTTCGATAGCCTCTTTGATGATGTCCTCGTCGTCGGGCGTAATCAACTCAGTCTGAACGGGATAGCGGTTCTGCGGAGGGGTGGTCATCACACTCAGGTCGCGTGCGCCGAGCAATGAGAATTGCAGGGTGCGCGGGATAGGCGTTGCCGTCAGCGTCAGCACGTCCACATTCGTCCGCAGGCTCTTCAGTTTGTCTTTCACTGCCACGCCGAATTTCTGTTCCTCGTCAATGATGAGCAGTCCCAAGTCGTGCCATTTCACGTTCTTCCCCACCAACTTGTGCGTACCTATCAGTATGTCGATTTTTCCTGCT
Source organism: uncultured Bacteroidales bacterium (assembly GCA_900556095.1). Classification (GTDB taxonomy): domain Bacteria; phylum Bacteroidota; class Bacteroidia; order Bacteroidales; family Paludibacteraceae; genus Colicola. Next base: position 5,192 of record USNU01000078.1, read on the forward strand.
TCAAGGTCTGCCAATAGTTCGCGCACCTCTTTCGCCGTCTTGCCTCGACTCAGATATTCTATTCGCACGGGAAAGTCTTTCATGCGCTCTCGGAAAGTGTTGTAGTGTTGTAGTGCCAGCACCGTCGTCGGTACCAATACCGCCACCTGTTTTCCGTCTGTGGCAGCCTTGAATGCTGCCCGCATTGCCACTTCGGTCTTGCCGAATCCCACATCGCCGCACACCAATCGGTCCATTGGCATCGGACTCTCCATATCGTGTTTGATGTCGGTGGTGGCTTTGGCTTGGTCGGGGGTGTCCTCATAGAGGAACGAGGCCTCCAACTCATGTTGCATATAGCCGTCGGGCGTGTAGGCGAATCCTTTTTGTTGTTTGCGCGTGGCGTATAGTTTGATAAGGTCGCGGGCAATATCTTTCACCTTGTCTTTTGTCCGCTCTTTCAGGCGTTCCCATGCCCCGGAACCCAATTTGGAGATAGTCGGCTCTGAACCTTCGCGACCTTTGTATTTCGATATTCGGTGCAGGTTGTGTATCGACACAAACACACAATCCCCGTCGCGGAAAATCAGTTTTATCATCTCTTGCGGTTTGCCGTTCATGGGGGTCGTTACCAATCCCCCGAAGCGGGCGATACCATGGTCGCTGTGTACCACATAGTCGCCTATGCGCAACTGATTGATTTCTTTCAGCGTGATGATGGCTTTGCCGCGTCGTGCGTTCTCGCTGGTGAGTGCCACGCGGTGGAAACGCTCGAATATCTCGTGGTCGGTGTAGCAGCATATTTTCAGACCCTTGTCCACAAATCCTGCGTGCAAGGTCTTGTCCACTGCCACAAACCGGATAGGCTCGCCGGCTATATCCTCAAAGATGGCAGCCAGACGGTCGGTCTGTTTTTTCTGGTCGGCAAGGATATACAGTTTGTACCCCTCGGCTATTTTCCCGCGCAGGTCATCGGTCAGCAGGTCAAAATTCTTATTGAATACAGGTTGGGGGAGGGTGTCAAAAGCAATGTGCGAATAAGTTCTGAAATAACTCTTTTCGCCCAGTTCGATAGTCGTTGTCTCCGCCAAACGCTGTTTGAGCATATCCGCCAAATCGTTTTCTTTAAGTTCCGCGCTGCCGGTCTGCCCGCCGCCCCGGCTGACGCAGACGCAGCAGATGTGCCTTGCGCAGGCGATCGTCTGGCGGCACGGCATGGACGCGCTCGACGACCGCGACGTGGTTTTCCCCGTGCGGTATGCCGCTGCGGCGCTGCGGCTGCTCGACTGCCTTGCGGCTGTGAGCGGGCGGACGGACGCGCAGCTTGTCGTGTGCGTCATGCGCGAGACGGAAAATGACCCCGAGGCGCTGCCGCGGCTGCGCGCGGGGCTGCAAAATACGGCAAAATTATGAGGCTTAGGAGGCACTCAAGGATGAAAAAATGTGACTGCAAGATCATGAACACCCTCAGCAGGTACCCGAAGGTGTGGCCGTGGCTCGGCGTGGCGGGCTACGCGCTCGACGGCGCGGAGCTCGTGCTCAAGCACACCCGCTGGGGCAAGATGAACTACAAGGCGCGTATGCTTGTGCACGGTGCGGGTGCAGGGCTGCTGTGCCTCGGCGCGGGCGTGCACACGGCGCAGGC
>USNU01000079.1 GCA_900556095.1 uncultured Bacteroidales bacterium
CGCGATAAGTATCTTATATCGAACTCACGTTATCATAATATCGCTTTTTTTATGGCCGACTAATTAGTTCCTCATAATCAGTCCCTCGTAATTCCTTGTAATTAGAACTAGAAACAATTAGCAATTAGATTGTTTCAGTATAGTTTTAGTAGATGAAAAACTTGCATTTTCCGGTAACACAAACAATACGCATTCTGTATGCCGTTTGCGCATAGACACTTTGGTTTCCTATAACAAAAAAGGGCGAGACAACGTCCCACCCTAAATGTTTACACAACGGAATAATCCTTATTGTGTATATCACTCAAATGTTCGACAAAGGTAGTACTTTATTTTGAATAATGCAAAAATATTCTACTTTTTTTGCATTATTCGTTATTTTTCTGTATCTTTGCGCCAAAGTGATTTCTATTAAACTATGCAAACACGTAAAATTCTCGGATTGGACTTAGGAACCAATAGTATAGGTTGGGCTGTCGTTAATGATAATGAAGAAAGCAAGTCTATAGCATCTGCCGGTAGTCGGATTATTCCGATGGATGCAGCGCAGATGGGCGATTTTGAAAGCGGAAATAGTGTTTCGCAGACTGCCAATCGTACAGCGGCACGGGGTGCACGTCGGTTATATGAGCGCAGAGCATTGCGCCGTGAACGTCTTAATCGTGTTTTGTCTATCTTGGGATTTCTTCCGCCACACTATGCAAAAGAACTGAATCGTTATGGGCAACTCAATAAGGGAGCAGAGCCTAAGTTGGCGTGGTCGACAGAAAATGGGAAATCGGTATTTTTGTTTCAGCCATCATTCGTGGAGATGACGCGTGAGTTTGCTATTGCGCAACCACAATTGGTTGCGAATGGAAAAAAGATTGCATACGATTGGACGATTTATTATCTTCGCAAAAAGGCTCTTACTCAACCTGTTACAAAACACGAGTTGGCGTGGATACTACTGCAGTTTAACCAGAAACGTGGTTACAATCAAGCACGCGGGGAAGAAGATGAAACCAAAGCGAATGAGAAAAAAGAACTGAAGACTCTCAAGGTCGTAGAGGTGCGAGACACGGGTGAAGTTTCCAAAGGGCGCATGTGGTATGAGGTTGTGCTTGAGAATGGGGATATATACAAACGCCAAAGTGCTTATCCGCTTGATTGGGTAGGGAAAGTCAAAGATTTTATTGTTACTACCAAACTCAATGAGGACGGCTCTGAGGCAACTGACAAGGACGGAAAGGTAAAGCGTAGTTTCAGTGCACCCCAAGAAGATGATTGGGGATTGCGTAAGATAAAAACGGAACATGACATTGCTCAAAGTGGTAAAACGGTGGGTGAGTTTATCTATGATGCGCTCTTACACAACCCTGAACAAAAGATATTGGGGCAGTTGGTGCGTGTAGTAGATAGGAAATTTTATAAAGAAGAATTGCGCCGTATTTTAGAAATACAAAAACAATTTATCCCCGAATTGCAAGATGCTGACCTATATCAGCAATGTATCGAATCCCTCTATCCGCAGAACGAGGCTTATCGCAATAGCATTGCGAATAAGGATTTTACCTATCTGTTGCTACAAGACATTATTTTCTATCAGCGTCCGGTGAGGAGCAAAAAATCGCTTATCAACGAATGCCCTTACGAGTTTCATATATATAAGGACAAGAATGGAGAATTGCGCAGACGGTATCTCAAATGTATATCTAAGTCTCATCCGTTGTATGAAGAGTTCCGCTTATGGCAGTTTGTGGAGAACCTGCATATCTACAAAACTGCAGAGAATGGTGTCAGTAAATCTGATTGCACGGCAGAATATATCCCAAACAAAGCGGAGTTGGTGAAGTGGTTGCTCACTCAAAAAGAAATTACGGAGCACCCTCTTTTATCATATCTCGCAGGTAAAAAGGCGAAAGATATATCATGGAATTATGTAAGCGACAAAAAGTATCCGATGGCTCCTGTTACAGCAACAATATCTTCAGTGTTGGAAGAGGCAGGAGGAAAAGTTAGTGCTGAAGCATTAGTACACATCTGGCACATACTCTATTCTGTTTCCGACAAAGAACAACTCTCTCAAGCACTTTCGCACTATGCAGAGGCGCATCATTTGTCATCGCTGTTTGTGGAAAAACTGGGCAAACAAAAGCCTTTTGCTGCCGAATACGGAGCATACAGCGAGAAAGCCATTCGCAAATTGCTTAGTCTGATGCGTTGTGGGAATTATTGGAAAGAGGAATCTATTAACGATAAGACCAAAGAACGCATAGAACATCTTTTAACGGGAGAAGTGGACGACAATATCAGCGACCGGGTGCGCGAAAAACTGAAAGAGATGAATCATATCTCTGATTTTCAGGGGCTGCCTCTTTGGCTTGCGGAGTATGTTGTCTATGATGTTCGCAAGAATGATACCAAATGGGAAACTCCCGAAGATATTGACAACTACCTGCAATCTTTCCGACTCCATTCTCTCAACAATCCTATTGTGGAACAGGTGGTTATGGAGAGCCTGCGTACTGTTCGCGATATATGGAAACAAGAGGGGCATATCGATGAGATTCACATCGAGATGGGGCGTGAGTTGAAGCAAAATGCAGAGCAACGCAAAAACACTCTCGCACGGCAAGCGGATAACGAAAATGCCAATCTTCGTGCCAAGAGTTTATGAATCCGGAGGCGAATATAGAAGGAGTGCGTGCTTACTCTCCGAGCCAGTTGGAACTATTTCGCATTTATGAAGACGGTGTCCTGAACAATCCTAAATCGGAAAAGGATGATGATATCCAACGTATTATCAAGGAACTATCCGAATTGAAACAACCATCTGCCGCAGATGTACGGAAATATCGTTTGTGGTTAGATCAAAAGTATATCTCTCCATATACAGGACAACCTATTCCTTTGGCAAAACTATTCACATCTGCTTATCAGATTGAACACGTGATTCCGCAATCGCGTTTCTTCGACGATTCAATGTCAAACAAGGTGATTTGTGAAGCAGAAGTAAATGCTCGCAAGGATAGACTGTTAGCACATGAGTTTATTTCCAAATGTGGAGGTGAGAAAATCACGCTATCAGGCGGTAAAGTCGTAACTATCTTAATGAAAGATGCTTACGAAGAATTGGTGCGCGATATCTACAAAACCAATCCGCATAAACAGGAAAAACTGATGTTGGACGATATACCTGAGAAATTCACATCCCGCCAAATGAATGATAGTCGCTATATCAGCCGTCTGATGTTGGGATTATTGAGCAATATCGTCCGTGAAAAGAACACTAAAGGAGAGTATGAACCCGAAGCGACCAGCAAGAATGTGATTGTCTGCAATGGTGCCACCACTACAAGGCTGAAGAAAGATTGGGGCATTAACGATGTGTGGAATCAGATCATTTTGCCGCGTTTTGAGCGACTCAACCAACTACAGAATACCACTATTTTTACAACCAAGACGGTCAACGGGCATATCATTCCCGCTTTGCCGTTGGAGTTGAGCAAGAACTTCGAGAAAAAGCGTATTGACCATCGCCACCATGCAATGGATGCAATGGTTATTGCGTTCACAACACGCAACCATGTCAATCTCTTGAGCAATGAAGCAGCATTGGAAGCAGATAAGGACGCGCGTTACGATTTGCAGATGAAATTGCGCAAACATGAGATTTGGACAACAGCGGATGGTAAACAACATACAAAGTTCACCGATTTCATTGCACCTTACGAAGGTTTCCAAGAGGATGTCAGAACCACGCTGGAGAATATAATTGTCAGTTTTAAGCAGAACCTGCGCGTTATCAACAAAAGCAACAACCACAACATACGCTTTGTGGACGGTGAAAAGAAAAGTGTCAAGCAGACCAAGGGCGACAACTGGGCTATCCGAAAATCCTTGCACAAGGCAACGGTTTTCGGAAAGGTTAATCTCCAGTTCAAAAAGACCGCCACACTCAAATACGCATTGGAGCATTTGAATGATATTGTGGATATTGATTTGCGTCATAAGTTGCGTGAATTGATAGCACAAGGGTATGACGAAAAACAGATTAAAAAGTATTTCTCTACGGAAAAAGATATTTGGGCAGATGTCAACCTGCAAAAGATAGAGGTGTACTACTACACCAATGATACGCCTTATAACTACTATGCAACACGTACTGCACTGGGAGATTGGTTAGACGAAAAGAGCATCCGCGAAAAGGTAACGGACACGGGTATCCAAAAGATTCTATTGGCACATCTGGCACAATACAACGGAGACGCTAAAGAGGCGTTTTCGGCAGACGGTATCGAAAAAATGAACCAGAATATCGTAGCCCTAAATGGCGGAGTTCCTCACAAAACCATCTACAAGGTGCGCAAATACGAGAAAGCCGATAAGTTTGCAGTCGGAGAAACCGGCTCCAAAGCCAAGAAATATGTAGAAGCAGACAAAGGAACGAATTTATTCTTTGCTATCTATGTAATGAAAGACAATGATGGAAAAGAAGTACGCTCGTATGCAACTATTCCGTTGAAAGTTATTATTGATTATCAGAAACAGGGTAAGCAGGAATGGAAACTGTTGCTCGACCAATGGGTACATGAGAATAATATAGTACCTGCCAATGCTACTTTGAAATATATCCTCTCACCGGGCGACTTGGTGTATGTTCCTAAGGAGGCAAATATGGACTTAGATAAGACTCGTATCTATAAAATGGTATCCGGTTCAAGTACCGATTGGTATTTTACTCCTTGTACCACAGCGAGCATTATTTTGGACAAAAAGGAATATGGACTTCTTAATAAATTATCACGTGCCATCACCGGTGAAATGATTAAAGAAACCTGCGTTCCTATTCATATTGACCGTTTAGGCAACATAATCTCCCTTGAGTCATGATTAAGCGTATTCTCTGTTTCACCAACCCCGCCTATTTGAGTCTGCACCTCAAACAACTCGTTGTGGAGCAAACGCAGGCGGATAAAACAGAGACTATCAAGCATACCATTCCCATTGAGGACATTGGCGTAGTGATAATGGAGAGTCCGCAAATTACTATTACACAGGCACTTATGGCGGCTTTGCTTGATAATAATTGTGCTGTCATCACGTGCGATTCGCATCATCTTCCCGCCGGATTGTTGCTCCCGTTGGACAATCATAATCTGCAAAGTGAGCGATTTAGGGAGCAAATCAATGCTTCCGAACCGCTTCGCAAACAGATGTGGCAACAGACCATTGTCTCCAAAATCAATAGTCAAGCCTACGTCCTACGCCGGCAGAATATCGAATGTCGAAATATGGAGATGTGGGCAAAATCTGTCCGTTCCGGCGATTCCGACAACCTTGAGGGGAGGGCGGCTGCCTACTATTGGCGCAATATCTTTGGCGATTCCGATTTCGTGCGCGGGCAGTTCGGCGATATGCCCAATGGACTGCTCAATTATGAGTATTCCATCGTGCGTGCGATGATGGCACGTGCTTTGGTGGCTGCGGGATTGTTGCCCACGCTGGGCATACACCACCATAGTCGCTACGATGCCTATTGTCTGGCAGATGATATTATGGAACCCTATCGCGCCTTTGTCGATTTGCAAGTGCTGGATATGTGGAAACGCTATGGCGATGTGGAAGAACTGTCGCCCGCGTTGAAAAAAGAACTGCTTTCGTTAGCCACCATAGATGTACAGATAGAGGCACATCGCAGTCCGATGATGATTGCCATGCAAACCACTGCCAATAGTGTACAACGCTGTTTTTCAGGTGTTTCCCGCAAAATTGTTTATCCCGACTGGTAGCGCGTTTGCAGTAGGCTGGGGATATGGTGCGTACTTGCGGAAAAATGGTGGAAATCTCTGCACACGGGAGATGGAACACGTTTGTTGGGGAAAGATGTCTCGATTTAGCGAATATAGAATCATGTGGGTACTTGTCCTTTTTGACCTGCCAACCGACACCAAGAAGGCACGAAAAGAGTATGCTCAATTTCGAAAACAACTCTTGCAAGACGGGTTTACGATGTTTCAGTTCTCGATCTATTTGCATCATTGCCCCAGTGCGGAAAATGCCGATGTGCATATCCAACGTGTGAAACGATTTCTACCCCCTTCGGGGAAAATAGGGGTCTTGAGAATCACCGACAAGCAATTTGGTGATATGGAGATTTTCGATTGTCGGAAAGAAACCATACTCTCTCAACCGGTTCAACAATTAGAACTTTTCTAATAACGTCAATTCGATATAAGATATTTTCATCGAATAGTTTTTGTTGATAATTGATTTTTGTTTTTGTCCTTTTGTATATTTGAGTTTTTGTTTCCTTTATATATTTGTCTATATCTGGTTTAATTTTTCGTGTATTTGTTTCCAAAACGCAGCGCACATTGCGCATGAACAAGAGACAATGTTCTATTTTGCCATATTCCACATAGCCATTTTTACTTCTTTATGCCTTACTTCTCCATACCTCACTTTTCCATGCTTTATTTGCCCCAAACAACCAATAGCACGATAACATAATAAAATCAGGCTTAAAATCATTGCTTAAACACTGCCTGATACCGGTATCGAATGAAACAGCACTATACAAATATATTATCAAAATAAAAATTTGAATAATAGTATTAATCCGATTGAAAAATTATCGAGTATAGATTTAGGAATTAAATTGGGCGTGAAAATAAGACCAATATAAAATTTAAGATTTTATAAATATAGAGAAGGTTAATAAATATAGAATGAAAATATTTTTTAAGATATTAATAATTACGGTTCTTTTAAGTAGTTTAGCGTTTGCTAAAGGCGGTTTTGAATACGGTTTTCAAATTCC
>USNU01000080.1 GCA_900556095.1 uncultured Bacteroidales bacterium
CCGTAAAACCGTAAGTTTTGTTGAGGATAATCATCACGCCGCCCACGGTAGCCGCCGAAACGAGTGTACCGAGGAACTTCCATGTCTCCTGTTTGCGGGGGGTGGTACCAATCCAGTACCCGATCTTCAGGTCGGTGATGAAACCGCCTGCCATCGACAATGCCGTGCATACGACGCCGCCAATCACCATTGCGCCGACCATTCCGCTCGATCCCTTCATACCGATAGCCACAAAGATGACAGAAGCGATGATGAGGGTCATTAGTGTCATACCGCTCACGGGGTTGCTACCCACGATAGCAATAGCGTTGGCCGCCACAGTGGTAAACAGGAAGGCTATTACCGTCACAACGAGAAATGCTACCAAAGCCTGCCAGAAATTATGCAGCACGCCTAACCAGAAGAAAACCAATGTTATCAGGAGTGCGACGATGATTGCCAACACAATAAATTTCATACTCAGGTCTTTCTCTGTGCGCAGGGAGGCTTGTGCTACGGCTTTGCCCTTTCCCCCCAACTCTTTGCCTGCCAGACCGATGGCCGATTTGATAACTCCCCAACTCTTCACGATACCAATCATACCTGCCATAGCGATGGCCCCAATACCGATGTTGCGGCCATAGTCGGTAAAGAGCAACTGCGGGTCCACGCTCTCCATCCCGGGAACGCTGCCGAGCAGCGGCAGCAACACCCACCATACAAAGAACGAACCCGCACAGATGACAGCGGCATACTTCAGTCCGATGATATAGCCCAACCCGAGTACGGCGGCACTGGTGTTAATCGAAAAAACGAGTTTGAACTTGCCAGCCAACATCTCTCCCAAAGCGGTCATACGAGTGGAGAGGCTCTCTGTCCAAAGTCCGAAAGTGGAAACCACAAAGTCGTACAGACCGCCTATACCTGCCGCCCATACAAGGGGTTTTGCCTGACTGCCCCCCTGCTCGCCCGATACCAATACCTGGGTGGTGGCAGTTGCCTCCGGGAACGGATACTCGCCGTGCTTCTCCTGTACGAAATACTTACGGAAAGGTATGAGGAACAATATCCCCAAGCATCCGCCAAGGAGCGACGAGAGGAATATCTGCATGAAATTGACGGTGATGTCAGGGTATTTGGCCTGCAGTATATAGAGCGCAGGCAGGGTAAAGATGGCCCCCGCCACAATCACGCCGCTGGACGCACCTATCGATTGGATAATTACGTTCTCGCCAAGGGCGTTCTTGCGTTTGAGTGCCGACGACAGACCTACGGCAATGATGGCAATAGGAATAGCCGCCTCGAACACCTGCCCTACTTTCAATCCCAAATAGGCGGCAGCGGCAGAGAAAATAACCGCCATCAGCACGCCCATTCCGACGCTGTAGGGCGTTACCTCGGGGTAATTGTTCTGCGGTTTGAGTATCGGTTCGTATTTCTCGCCCGGCTTGAGCGGACGGTTGGCATTCTCCGGAAGGGACATAATTAATTTGTAATGAATAATTAGTAATGTGTAATCGGGCGTACAAATCCTATTGGTCTGATAAGCCTAATAGTGCTGCAAAGATACTGCTTTTTTCCGAAAAGCACAAATGCACTTTTTGTTTTGTACTCTCTATTTAGCAGATTGGGCAAATGGACAGGGAGTTGCGGAGCAGAGTAAAATACATTTCAGGCGAAAACAGATCCGTCCTCTTCGACATACCCGCCGAGGGAAGGGGCGAGTTCCTCACCACCGCGCAGATTAGCGATGTGCTGGTGCGCGAGGGGAGTATCAAGCGTCCGATGAGCCTGCAACGGTTAGGAATGATATTGCAAAAACAGGGATACAAGTCTGTTACACGGGGCAGCCGCAACTGCCGCACACGCGGATGGATTGTATATCAGCGGGATAGAGAGGAAATAAACTCTAACAAACGGTTGTTTGCGCAGGAGGGTGTAACAATGTAACGACCTTGTTTGCAAAATATATATACCCACGCATGCGCAGGCGGGTATATGTATAGAAACAGATGTTACACCGTTACACGGGGCTGCCGCTTGGCAAGCGGCAAGCGGAGACACGCTATCCACCTTATATCCACCTTATATCCACCTTACTTTTGAATTATGAACAGAGATACTTACAAGATAGAGCAACGCAACAAGGCGATTTGCGAGATGTATTACGGACTGATACGGCACCATGCCCACTATGGTACTCTATGCCCGAATAGGACAGGATTTCGGGCTATCGGAAGAAAGCGTGAGGAAGATAGTGAGGACAAAGCGGAAACGGGAATAATAAGTCGAATGGGGCTAATTGGTCGGATAGGGCATTATTGGTAATGTTTGCCCAACAAAAAGGGCGATTTCGTTGTATCTTTGCAGTGTCTTTCGAAGGATGGTTGATGGGGTTATTCGTGGATAATTATATGTTCGCTACGTGCCATTCTCTGTTTTAACAATTAACAAAAAATGCTCCCCACTGTGCTTCTGTGTCAGCGGGGGAGCATATTAATTATTAAGTATCACCTGTTAATTGGCTGTTATTTCTGCCAATTGTCTTTAAGCGATGCTGTGCGGTTGAGGACAAGATGGTCGGCGGTGGTGTCAGGATCGACCACAAAATAGCCCTGTTTGAGCAACTGGTAGTGGTTCTCTTGGGCAATGCCGTTCTTGATAACCGGCGCGTGGAGTTCGCTGCGGAGCGAGCCCTCGACCTTGATAGTCTTGATTTCGAGGCTGTTGGGGTTGAGCAGGTCTCGGAAATCGCCCTCTTCTGCAGACGGGTTCTCGCAAGCAAACAGACGGTCATAGAGGCGTGCTTCGGCGTCGATACACGAATTGCACTCCACCCAGTTGATAGTCGATTTGGTCTTACGGTTGCCGCCTTCGGTACCCGACTTCGAGTTAGGGTCGTAGGTGGCATAGACGGTGGTGATATTGCCCTCGTAGTTAGTGATAACCAATTTTACAGGGTCGAAGATAGCGCAAACCCGCGGCGCAGTCTCCTTGAGGTTCTCGCGGACGGTATGCTCGAGCAGACTGACATCAATCATACCCTCCACTTTGGTGTAACCAATCTTGTCGATAAATGTGCGGATTGCCTCAGCGGTGTATCCGCGACGGCGCAGACCGCAGACTGTCGGCATGCGCGGGTCGTCCCAACCACGCACAAGTCCCTCTTTGACGAGTTGCAACATCTTGCGTTTCGACATCACGGTGTAGGTGATATTCAGGCGGTTGAACTCATACTGGTGCGGACGGTAGTCGCCCTCCACAAACTGGTCGAGAAAATAGTCGTACAACGGACGATGAACGACAAACTCAAGGGTACAAATAGAATGAGTGACGCCCTCGAAATAGTCGCTTTGTCCGTGTGCAAAGTCGTACATCGGATATACATTCCACTTACGCCCTGTGCGGTGGTGCGGGTGGGTAGTGATGATACGATACATGATAGGGTCGCGGAAATGCATATTCGGGTTCGCCATATCAATCTTGGCGCGAAGTACCATCTTGCCGTCCTCTATCTCGCCTGCCTGCATAGCCTCGAATAGACGGAGGTTCTCCTCAATGGGGCGGTCGCGATAGGGCGACGCCACACCGGGTTCGGTAGGTGTACCCTTCTGCTCGGCAATCTGCTCGGCAGTCTGCTCATCTACGTATGCTTTGCCCTCTTTGATGAAACGGATAGCAAGGTCGTAGAGTTGCTGGAAATAGTCGCTGGCGTAGTAGATATTTCCCCACTTGAACCCCAACCATGCGATGTCTTGTTGGATAGAATCTACATATTCCACGTCCTCTTTGACGGGGTTGGTATCATCGAAACGGAGGTTGCAGACGCCGTTGTAACGCTCTGCAATACCAAAGTCCATACAGATGGCCTTGACGTGTCCGATATGGAGGTATCCGTTGGGTTCGGGCGGGAAACGCGTTTGTATGCGTCCGTCGTTCTTGCCCTCTGCGAGGTCTTTCTCTACAATCTGCTCAATAAAATTGAGGCTTCTTTCTTCTTCCATAGTTGCTTGATATTAAACGTTAATTATCGTGTAATTAGACGTTAATTATTTTTGTAAAAACATATAATTAACCACGTATTAACCATTGTATTTTATTACGCTATGCATTGCGCATTAGTTTATTCCGCGTACGATACCGCGTGGTGAACCTTTGATGAAATCGATGATAGTGTCGCGCTCCGGAGTCTGTGGCACGGTCTCAAGAATTTGCTCGACAGCCTGCGACACGTTGAGTCCCGACATATAGAGTGTGCGATAGGTGTCCTGGATAGAAGCAATCTGCTCGCGCGTGAAACCGCGGCGGTTGAGTCCGACCGAGTTGATACCGCAGTACGAAACCGGTTCGCGAGCGGCGATGACATAAGGCGGGATGTCTTTGTTTATCTTGGTACCACCTTGAATCATCACATGCGCACCGATATGTGTAAATTGGTGTATTAAACTTCCGCCGCCGATGATTGCCCAGTCATCTACCACCACTTCGCCTGCGAGTTGTACGGCATTCGACATGATGATATGGTCGTGCAGGACACAATCGTGCGCCACATGGCAATATGCCATAATAAGGCAGTTGCTGCCCACAACGGTCTTGCCCTTGCTGGCAGTGCCTCGGTGGATAGTTGCACACTCGCGAATACAGGTGTTGTCGCCAATGAAGACATAAGTCTTCTCGCCTTTGAACTTCAAGTCCTGCGGAATCGCCCCCACCACTGCCGACGGGAAGATATGGCAGTTCTTGCCGATACGCACGCCCTCGCAGATAGTGGCATTGGCATCAATGATAGTGCCTGCGCCGATTTCTACATCTTTGTCGATAAACACAAAGGGACCAATCTGTACGGAGGGGTCAATCTTTGCCTCCGGATGGATATATGCTAATGGTTGAGTCATAGTCGTGTATTTTGTTTAATTGTTTCTTGCTAACATCTTGTTGCGCAGTTGGCGGCAACATTGGGTGTTGAACGTGTGCCCCGGACGGGTGGCGATGAGCCTGCCTTGGATATAGCACCCGAGAAGGGACATATCGCCGATGAGGTCCAGAAGTTTGTGTCGCGCAGGCTCGTTCTGATAGTTGAGCGGGGAAAGGTAGCCGAGTTTGCTTGCGTCTATATGGGGTGCGCCGAGTTTCTCGGTCATATAATCCAATCCCTCTTGCGACATCTGTGTCTCATAGATGACAAGGGCATTTTGCAGGTCGCCCCCCTTGATAAGTCCCATACGCAGAAGCGGCTCTATCTCGCGTACAAAGCAGAATGTGCGGGCGGAAGCAATCTCGCGCGGATAGGTGCTAATGTCGTGCAAATCAGCGCGTTGCTCACGCAGCAACACACTAGGGAAACTAATCATCACCTCCACTTCGTAGTGGTCGGAAGGCAACAACAGCAGTCGGTTTCCGCGCTCCGAGACATACTCTATCGGCTCGATAACCACAAACACTTTGCGCTCTGCTTGTTGCTCTTGCAAGCCCGCCTGCTGAATGGCTTTGACAAACAGTTTGGCACTGCCATCTAAGATGGGCATTTCGGGACCGTTCAGTTCTATAAGGCAGTTGTCCACGCCCATGGCATAGAGTGCCGAAAGAGCATGCTCCACTGTGGAGATTTTCCATGCGCCGTACTCCAATACGGTTCCGCGCTCAGTAGCACTGACATAGTCTGCAAGGGCTTGGTGCGTAGGCTTGCCGGGCAAATCGACACGGCAAAGGCGCACGCCCGTGTTCTCCTCCGCGGGGAGGAACGTGGCTGTAATTTGCAAGCCCGTATGCAGTCCCTTACCCGAAAGGGTAAAAGGCGATTGTATGGTATGCTGGTTCATTTCTAATTATGAATTACGAATTATGAATTAAGAGTAAAGAATAAGGAATGATATGCAAAAAATTCACAAATGTACCTTATAAATTCTTCTCTATCTCATTGAGGCGGCGCATAAGGTCAGGCAACTGCTTAAAGCCGACCGAAGAACGACGCCAGTTCATAGCATCAATAGCAGGCGAACCCTGGTACATTCCCGGTTTGCGGACACTGCCTGCCACACCCGCCTGCGCCCCAAACACACAACGGTCTGCCACCTCGATATGCCCTGCTACGCCCACTTGTCCGGCAAGAATACAATGGCTGCCAATTTTAGCGGAACCTGCCACACCCACCTGTGCGCACATAAACGTTGATTCGCCCACCTCCACATTATGAGCCACTTGTACAAGGTTGTCTATTTTTACATTCTTGTGTATGCGGGTCGAACCCATCATTGCGCGGTCGATGGTGCTGTTTGCACCAATCTCTACATCGTCCTCAATAACCACGTTGCCAATCTGTGGCAGTTTTTGGTTCACTCCTTGCGCATCGGGTTCAAAACCAAACCCATCGGCACCTACCACCACACCTGCATGCAGGATACAATCTTTGCCAATCACGCAGTTGTAGTAGATTTTTACGCCCGAATATAGAATCGTATTGTCGCCAATCTGCACATTATCACCGATATACGTGTGCGGGTAAATCTGTACCCCCTTACCCAAGCGGACATTCTTTCCGATGTAGGCAAAAGCACCGATGTAGGCATCTTCCGGCACCTCCGCCCCTTCGCTGATATACGCAGGTTGCTCCACGCCATGGCGGGCGGGATTCATCGCTTTTGCCACCAATTGTAATAGTTGCCCCATAGCCCCGCGTGCATTCTCTACTGCGATGACGGTAGCGTTACTTTCAGGGGCATTATCACCCAAAAGACCTGCTGTAACAAGCACAACAGAGGCTTGTGTGGTTGCCAAATAAGACATATATTT
>USNU01000081.1 GCA_900556095.1 uncultured Bacteroidales bacterium
GGCAGCCATCAATGCCGAGGGCGTAACGATTCATTCCCTTTTTCAGTTGCCCCCGCAATTGTTTCTCCCTACCCCCATAGAACGCAAGAAACTCTTTGCCGAGATGCAGATGCGCCGCCCTAAACAGCGTTTGTTGCGCAATCTGGAATTGTTGGTGATAGACGAGATAAGTATGGTGCGTGCCGACTTGTTGGATACCATTGATGCGGTCCTGCGCCGTATGAGACACCGACCGAACCTGCCGTTTGGAGGGGTACAGATGTTATTTATCGGCGATTTGTATCAACTTTCGCCTGTGGCACGCGAGGACGATTGGAACTATCTGCGGCCGTTCTACCGTGGTCCGTATTTCTTCCAAGCCAATGTATTTCAGGAGATTACGCCGTTATACATAGAGTTGGACCATGTCTTCCGCCAGACCCACCGCCAGTTTATCGACCTGCTCAATGAGGTGCGTAACAACCATTTGTCGCCTGCTTCGTTGGCTTTGCTCAACAGCAGGTATATGCCCGATTGGAAACCCAAGAAAGGAGAACCGTTCCACATTGTGCTTTCTACCCACAATCGCAAAGTGGACGCTATCAATACCCGCGAATTGGACAACTTGCGCGGCAAGACGTTTACGTATCATGCAGAGGTAAAAGGTACGTTCCCCGAATCGCAATATCCTGCAGATGAGACACTTACGCTCAAAGAGGGGGCGCGGGTAATGTTTATTCGTTCTGACTCGTCGCCTGCCAAACAGTACTATAATGGTAAATTAGGTGTGGTGGTCTCGTTGGATAAAGATGAGATTGTGGTGGAATGTGAAGGGCAGGACGGTGCATACGAAAAGATAAAAGTACACTCCGAGACGTGGGAGAATATCCGCTATGTTACCAAAAACAACAGCGATGAGATACAGACCGAGGTGGCAGGGACGTTCACACATATTCCTTTGCGATTGGCGTGGGCGGTAACTATCCACAAAGCGCAGGGACTCACATTCGACCATGTGGTGATTGATGCTGCCGATGCGTTTGCAGCCGGGCAGGTGTACGTGGCATTGTCGCGTTGCCGCACTTTGGAAGGTACCATCTTGCTTTCTAAAATTGCGGAATCGGCACTGACGAATGCATACGATGTGATGGAGTTTACTGCGGCTCAACCCGCTTTGGAACAGGTGGAAACGGGACTCAGTCTTTCGCAGCGAGAGTATCTGACGCAGACACTTTGCTGTCTGTACGATTTTCAAAATGCGTATCAAGGTATGGAGAATTTGCAGCGTTTGGTAGCCAAATCGTCTTCGTTCAACCGAGATACAGCCAACGATTTCCTTGTGCGTGCGGGCAATGCCATGCTCGATTGGCAACATACCGCCGAGGTTTTCCAACGTCAGATTCGTCATATTCTCAGCCAAGAAACCATCGATTGGGCATATCTCGCCGGACGACTCAAAGCCGCTGATGGCTATTTCGCGCAAAAGGTGGATACTATGCTCACTACCCTGAAAGCCTCGCCGGTCTATGCCGACGATAAAGAGGATGTCAAATCATTTGAGGAACAGATAGAGGAACTATATGTCGATTTGGCGCGACAAGCGTATGTGATGGGCAAAATATATGCGCAACCCTCGGTGCAGACCTATTTCGATGCACGTCAGTCGTTTGCCATACCCAAAGTGCATATCTCAGCCAAGAGCGAACAGAAGACGGAGACCGGTACCGAGAGCCGACACCCGGAACTGCTCAGGCGTTTGTATGCGTTGCGCCACAAGATTGCGGAGGCGCAAGGGTGGGAGAATACCGTCTATCTCGTTGCTCACACCAAGACGCTCATCGAGATAAGCAACGTCCTGCCCACCACCAAGAAAGAACTGATGGCGGTATCGGGTGTGGGTAAGAAAAAGTATGATTTGATAGGTGAACCCGTGCTTGCGGTGGTAAAAAAGTATCTTCGCGAACAACAATCCACCATTCCCGTGCAACAAGCGTTCAACTCCCGTTCGCAAGCAGAGATAGACGAAGCCATCGTGGCTGCCCAAAAGAACAAACACATGGCGGGGAATGTGCTGACCACTCTGCGTCTGTTGTATAACGGTAATGACATTGCCGCTATTGCCCGCGAGCGGAAGATGTCGTCCGAAGAGATTACCCGGCATATCGCGGAACTTCTGCAAAACGGTATCATTCATATATCCGACCTCTCGCCCGATGACCGTGATACGGTGGAGGATTTAATGGGTAGTATGTAACAAAAAAGAGGTTGTCCCACATATCGGGGCAACCTCTTTTGTTGTATGTTTCGGAGATACGCTGTCTTGGTAAGGCAACGCCAATGGGCGTCTTACTTGTACAAGAAACGGCGTATGCTGCGTTTCGGCGTCTTCTCAAACTCGGTCTCTACCAACTCGAAACCGGAAATATGTGCATAGGCGGGGAGTTGCTTATTGACAATCTGCAAGTTCTCTTGCATAAGTTGTTCCAGCGTCTTTTCTCCCAATTTTCCATGCTCTTTGAGGGTATAGTCGGGGTAAATCAGGGCGACCAACTTGCCGTTTCTGCCCACTACAACCGATTCTACCACACCTGTCTGGTTATTCAGTTTGTCTTCCAACTCCTCCGGATAGATGTTTTGTCCGTTTGAGGACAGAATCATGGCTTTGCTGCGTCCTTTGATAAACAGGTTGCCTTTCTTGTCCATCGTTCCCAAGTCGCCGGTATGGAACCAACCGTCTTTGTCGATGGCCGCCCGGGTGGCTTGTTCGTTTTTGTAGTAGCCCATCATTAGGTGCTCTCCGCGGAACAAAATCTCGCCCACTTTGTGTTCGGGGTCATCGGAATCAATACGCAGTTCGCAACGGTCCACCACTTTTCCGCAACAACCTTGCACTTCGTTGTACCAATGGTCGTAGCAAATCAGTGGTCCTGCTTCGGTCATACCATATCCCACTACAAACGGGAACTTGATTCGGCGGAACACTTTCTCCACCTCGGCATTGATGGCTGCACCACCGGTGATGAGCCAAATCAGGTTTCCTCCAAAGGCTTGCATCAGTTGCTTATAAATCTGTTTCTCCACAATCTTGCACAGCAATGGGGTGTGCCACAGCATTTTCACCATCGGTTTTTCCAATGCAGGGAAAATCTTTGCTTTGAAAATCTTCTCCAATACCAGCGGCACAGTAAGTATCATATAGGGTTTGGTCTCCGCAAATGCGCGCATCAGCACACTTGGCGAGGGTGTTTTGCTCAAGAAATAGACGTGGCAACCGCCTGCTACCTGATACAGGAACTCGATAGTCATACCGAACATGTGTGCCAAGGGCAGCATACATACCTCTGCCCAGCCTGCATGGTTGGGGATTGTCTCCTGCGAATAATGTACGTTGGCGGAGATGGCACGATAGGAGAGCATTACTCCCTTCGGGTCACTGGTAGTACCTGATGTGTAGTTGATAATCATCAGGTCGTCCATATTGTTGGTAGGCAGGGCTATATCTGCTTTTCCAAAACCGTTGGGGTATTTCTCGCTGAATAGTTGTTCCTTTTGGGCGTATGCTTTTTCCTGCTCTTCCGTGCGGGCGTAGAGCAACTCAAAGTTCGTTGTCGAAAGCACCAATTTGATGTTCGGCAGGTTCTCAATGTGTATCTTCTGCCATACGCTATCTCCCACAAAGACGGCTTTGGCGTCGGAGTGATTGATGAGTTTCTCGATGTCGTTGCCCATAAAAGCGTCCATAATAGACACTATCACACCTCTGTTGGCAGCGATACTCAGAAACGAGATAGCCCAGTTGGAACAGTTCTTACTGCAAATCACCACTTTGTCTCCGCGTTCCAAACCCGCATTTTGCAAAAGCACTTGCAGTTGAGCCACTTTCGTTGCCATCTCCCCGTAGGTGTAGTTCTTGTCCCCATCGAAGTCAGTGATTGCCGGTTCGTTCCAATTCTGTGGGATACGCTCATTGAAATACTCAAAAAAGTGTTTAACGGGTGTACATTTTTTTTGCATAGCCATAGAATTTATCGGTTATTTTAAGTGTATTTACTATTAGATTAGCAAAGTTATTTTTTCTCTTTGTAAACACATCTAACTGCTTCGGTCGGCTCGGAATTCCAATTGTAAGATACTACAATATCCAAGAAATCCACATAATCGGGTACGTTCATCGTGGTGCCATCACCGTATTTGGTTTTGACAGCCTTGTCTGCCTTTTCTGCTGCTGTCAGGATAGTCGCCTTAAGAACTTTTTCACTCGTCTGTGCTTTGAACAGTACGGATGTGGTTAAGTCAGGATATTCTACAGCACCTGCAGCTTTTTTCATTTCTGACACAAAAATGTTTTCAATATCACTTTTCAATGCCATGGCATTAGAGAGATTATCCATACTTCCGGTCGTTCCAAAATTGGCTACAATACTTACGAAAACGTCTTTTGTCTCCAACTCTTCACACCCCGTGAAACCAAACAGTGCTACTGCTGCAGTAACTACTGCAAAAAAAATCTTTTTCATTATTTTTCTATTAATTAGTCGTTGTTTTTATTAGAATTACCGATTCGCTTTGTACAGACAACTCATGTATTCGTTTATTCTTTTTAATATAACAAATACTTCGTATGGGTTGTCTATCCTATGCACATCCTATGCTGATTTGTGCGTGTGAGTAGCGAAAAGGTTGCTAATCTTTTTTTACTTTCGCAGGGAAGCAATCGACTCGCGGAGGGTGGCGATACGTGCTTCGGCGTCGGCTTTCTTCTTGCGTTCCAACTCCACCACTTCGGGTTTGGCGTTCTGCACAAAACGCTCGTTGCCGAGTTTCGCCATTACGCCGCGCAGAAAACCTTCCTGATGTTGCAGGTCGGCCTCGAGTTTCTTCAGTTCGTCCTCCACGTTGATAAACTTATCCAACGGCACGCAGTATTCGGTAGTACCGATGATGAACGAGGCAGCACCTGCCGACTTCGCCATGTCGCCACAGCAAACCTCACAACTGCTGAGTTTCTCCACCAAGGCGCGGATGGCATCGGTTGTCTCCGCCGTCGTATGTACGGAGAGTACCTCTTTGAGGGGGATATTCTTGCTTGCGCGAATATTGCGGACGTTAGAAACCACTTGTTTCAGGTTTTCTATCTCGGCAAGCAGGTTTTCGTCCGCTTCGCCAAAGGTGCCAAGCGGGGCAACCATAATACTTTCGCTCTCTTTGCGCGCCGTGATGTTTTGCCACAATTCTTCTGTGATGAAGGGCATGAACGGGTGAAGCAGGCGGAGCATACGGTCGAAGAAATCGAGTGTCATCTCGTAGGTGGCGCGGTTTATCGGTTGTCCGTAGGCGGGTTTAATCATTTCGAGATACCAGCCAGAGAACTCGTCGCAATAGAGTTTGTATATCGCCATCAGTGCCTCGCTCAGACGGTATTTGCTGAACAGGTCTGCCACCTCGTTTGCCGTCTTGGAGAGCATTGACTCGAACCATGCCACTGCCGTCTTTTCGCTCTCGGAGGGTGCTTGGTCTGCCATTTCCCAACCTTTGATGAGTCGGAAGCAGTTCCAAATCTTGTTGCAGAAGTTGCGACCTTGTTCGCAGAGACTCTCGTCGAAGAGAATATCGTTGCCCGCAGGTGCGCTGAGCATCATACCCATACGCACGCCATCGGCTCCGAAACGCTCTATCAGGTCCAGCGGGTCGGGACTGTTACCGAGCGATTTGGACATCTTGCGTCCTTTTTTATCACGCACGATACCAGTGAAATAGACGTGCTTGAACGGCATTTTGCCCATATATTCGTAGCCCGCCATAATCATACGTGCCACCCAGAAGAAGATGATGTCCGGACCTGTTACAAGGTCGGAAGTGGGGTAGTAGTATGCAATCTCTTTGTTATCTGGGTGTTCGATACCGTCGAACAGCGAGATAGGCCATAGCCACGACGAGAACCATGTATCCAAAGCCCCCTCGTCTTGCACGTAGTTGCCTTCCGGAGCGGTCTCCGAAACGATAATCTTGTCGGTCGGATAGTTCTCCAAGCCTGTCTGTGCCAACAGGTCGGCATCGTAGTAGGCAGGAATACGGTGTCCCCACCATAGTTGGCGCGAGATACACCAGTCCTTGATGTTTTCGAGCCAGTTGCGGTAGGTGTTTTTGTATTTCGCGGGGTAGAAAACGATGTCGTCGTTCATCACAGGCGGCAGCGCGATGTCAGCAAAATGCTGCATACGGACAAACCATTGGAGCGAGAGGCGTGGCTCGATAGGCACGTTGGTACGCTCCGAGTAGCCCACCTTGTTCTCATAGTCTTCTATTTTCTCCACCAAATCGAGTGCCTGCAAGTCTTCCATAATCTGTTTGCGGCAGTCGAAACGGTCCATTCCGTGGTATTTAGCCACATTCGGACGCAACTCTTCCTCTATGGTATCCATATTGAGATGTGCGTCGGGCGTGAATATATCTATGGTCTTCAGGTCGTATTTCTGTCCGAGGGCATAGTCGTTCACATCGTGTGCGGGGGTAACTTTCAAGCAACCGGTACCGAATCCAATCTCCACATAACGGTCTTCGATAATCGGAATCACGCGCCCTACGCCCGGCACGATGACGTGCTTGCCGCGCAACCATTGGTTTTTCTCCTCTTTGGGGTTGATACATACGGCTATATCGCCGAAGATGGTCTCCGGTCGGGTGGTAGCCACTACGGCATAGTCTGCCCCTGTCTCAGGATTGACAACTCCGGATTCTGCCACTTT
>USNU01000082.1 GCA_900556095.1 uncultured Bacteroidales bacterium
TCCACATACCTCACCCAGCACGGCGTTGGCAGGATAACCTCGTCTCCCGGTCCCACCAGGGTTTCAATGGCATTGCAAAGGCAATGCTTCGCGCCCACCGACACAATGATTTCGTTCGCATTGAACGCCTGTGGGTTATGCTCGCCGAGTTCCTCGTTAAGCGTCTTGGCAATCGCCTCGCGCAACGAGGGGAAACCGGGAACCGGACCATAGTGGGAGAAATTGTTGTCCACTGCGGCTTTCGCTGCCTCTTTTACGTGCTGCGGAGCCGCAAAATCGGGTTCGCCGAGCGACAAACCGATCACATCCACACCTTCTGCACGCAACTGCTGGCAGCGTGCGGCAATCTGCAATGTCTGCGACTCGCTGAGCGAGTCAATACGCTTTGAAATCTTCATATCCGTACGTTTTTTTGATTTGTTTGCAAAGTTACAACATTTTCCGCATATACACAAATCCGTTTCCTTTCCGCACCAAATAAAGAGCATGCAGTATGAATAAAGCCGTTTTTGCCGGTTGGTTGGATATATGAAAAATTATGCGTACCTTTGCACATCAAAGGAAACAAAATGGCAGGACTATACATACATATCCCGTTTTGCAAAAGCAGATGCATCTATTGCGATTTCTTTTCAACCACACAACTCAGTCGCCGGACAGAGTATGTCGATGCGCTGATACAAGAATGGCATAGCCGCTCCGAGGAGGCACAGCAAACAGGCAAGACAGAAACCATTTACTTGGGCGGAGGAACCCCCAGTCTGCTGGAGATTGCCGACCTACAGAACCTATTTTCCGCACTGCCCGTATCGCAAGCCGGGGAAATCACATTGGAGTGCAACCCCGGTGATATAACCCCCGAGAAAGCGGCTGCATGGCGCAGGATGGGTATCAACCGACTCTCTATCGGCATCCAATCGTTTGACGACATGCTGCTCTGCCGTATCGGCAGACGCCACACGGCAGAACAAGCCCGCACAGCAGTACGCACCGCACAAGCCGCCGGATTTGACAACATCTCCATAGACCTTATCTACGGGTTGCCGACAGACAATGAACCACGGACAATGGACATAGAACCATTGGAGATTGTAAAGAAGGACGTGGAGGAGGCACTGCTATTGAATGTGCAACATATATCCACCTATTGCCTGACTTTTGAAGAAGGTACACCGTTGAGTCGAATGTTAGCCCGAGGAGAAGTGGCAGAAACGGATGAAGATACAGAAAACGCGATGTACGATTATATCGCACACCGCCTTGGCAAAGCAGGGTTTGAGCATTACGAAGTATCGAATTTTGCACACCCGGGCAAGCGTTCCCGACATAATAGTAACTATTGGAACAACACTCCCTATATCGGTTTGGGAGCAGGGGCACATTCGTATAACGGCACCGACCGTTCTTGGAATTCCGACGACCTCCCTATATATATAAAAGGAATACGGAATCACACCTTAGTGCGCGAAACGGAACACTTGTCGGCGAAGGACCGGTACAACGAACGACTGATGTTAGGACTGCGCACGGCAGACGGCATAGCCTGTTCCGATCTGCACGATCCACGATTGCTCACCCACTACATAGAGCACCGCCTATTGCGTCTTACACCGGACAACCGAGTGGTTGCCACTCTATCGGGTCTGCATATTCTCAACCAAATAATAGAGGACTTGATGGAATAGCCCCAAAACATGAATTAAAACGGAGCAGCCGGATATGCTACGTCCTATCATACTTTCTTTGCCCAGCGGGCGGGAATCATACGATAAGGATAACGCTCGCGGATATTGTCGGCATTGGGGCAATCGCAACGGTGGATACGGATACCTTTGGTAACACTGATGAAACCAAAGATAGGGTCGCCCGGCTGCGGATTACAGCACTTAGACAAGTGATAATCAACGTTTTTCACATTCATATCCACCTCTATCGCCAGTCCCGTCAATTGCTCTTTCGGCACATATTCGGGCTTGGGTTCGGTATGATGCGGAACAGAATCGTCCAGCGAGAGATAGATGTCCTTGAGTTGCAAAATATCCTCTTTGCCCTGTGCGATAGACTGATAGAGGTCGCTCACCGCCTTGTACGCCAGTTTGTTCGCCAAACGGGAGATGTCTGCCTCGTTGTATTCGATTTTCCAATTGCGGAAACGCCTTTCGAGCAGTTCCTTGCCCTCCGCAGCGTCCTTATACTCAATCTCTTTGAGCGATTGGCGAATCTTGTTTTTCGCCTTGGTGGAAGTTACGAAATTGAGCCAGTCGGCATTCGGTTTTTGGTTTGGGGAGGTAGAAATCTCTATCTGGTCGCCGTTCTGCAACTGCTGTCTAATCGACACATTCTGGTTGCGGATACGCCCTCCGACACAGTGGTCGCCCACGTCGGAGTGGATACTATAGGCGAAATCGAGCACCGTGGCACCAGCAGGCAGACGACGCAAATCGCCCGTAGGCGTGAAGACATAGACATACTGCTTATTGGCAAGGATATTTCCCTTGACCCCCTTGTACGCCCAGTGCGCCGCCACACCTTTTTCCGCCACCTCGTCCATGCGTCTTGTGCGGATTTGCACCTCTACCCAACGGTCGTCCGGACCGAGGACGGTGGTATGCAGACTCTCGTAACCGTTCTCTTTAGGCACCGATAACCAGTCGCGTAGGCGTTTCGGATTAGGTTGAAAAATGTCCGTAATGAGCGAATAGACCTGCCAACAATCCTGCTTTTCGCGGTCGGCTGGAGACTCCAGAATGATACGTATGGCAAACAAGTCGTAAATCCTATCCACATCACAATGCTGCGCCTGCATCTTGTGATAGATAGAGTGAATCGACTTGGGACGCCCCTTGATAGTGAAGACAAAACCCGCCTCTGTGAGTTTTTGTTCGAGAGGGGCGATGAAACGCGCGATATAGGCATCCCGCTCCGACTTTTTGGCGTTGAGCGCGTGCGCGATATACTTATAGGTCTTGTAGTCGGTGAATTTGAGGGCAAGGTCCTCCATCTCGGTTTTGATTTGATACAAACCAAGCCTGTGTGCCAATGGAGCATGGAGCATCTGTGTCTCTTTTGCGATGTGTCGGCGTCTGTCGGAATCGTCCTCTTTGTCCAACTGACGGAGCAATTCCAAACGCTCGGTCAGAATCTGAAATAGTACCTGATTGCTATCTTCCATAATGCGTTCTCCTCTCTACTTGATTTCGGTGGCAAAAATACGCTTTTTTTTGCACATATAAAAAAAAAAGCGTAACTTTGCGGCGGTTTTGTGCAGTAAGTGCACACTATATCAAGAAACACAAAAATTATACCAGATAAGATGAAAGCAACAAAAGCAATTATGATTACTTTGCTCAGCATCGCAGCAGTCGCAATGGCTTATTTCTGCGTAGTGAGCGTTGTTACTCCTATTCAGTTTGAGGAGAAACGTACTGCCCGTGAGGTAGCTGTAGTGAAGAATTTGGTTAATTTGCGTACTGCGGAGGTGGAGTTTAACCGCCAAAACGGTCGCTATATGGCTGACGCCGATAGTTTAATTCTTTTCCTCAAAACCGCTACCAAGAAAGAGGTTATGAAAGAGGGAAGTCTTACCGACAAGCAACTCGAAGCAGGTCTGACCGAGCCGAAAGCAGCCAAAATCATTGAGACTGCCAAGAAAAAGGCCCTCAAAAAGCAGGATTTCGCCAGCGATACAGAACTCTATGCCTATATTTGGGCTAACGATAAAGACGTTATTGAGAACGGCTTGAGCGGTTTCCGCCGTGATACCATCGAGAGCAACCTGATTCAGAGCCTCTACAAAGGTGAGTACAACGAGAGCAATATCGATGAAATCATCTATATCCCCTACACCAACAAGACCAAATTTGAAATTGAGGTAAACAACAACTATACCACCAGTCAGGGGATCCGCGTACCGCTGTTTGAGGCACGCGCACCGTTTGACACCTATCTGGGTGACCTGAACCAACAGGAATTGGTAAACCTCATCGACAAAGAGAAGAAACTGGAACACTATACGGGATTGAAAGTAGGTAGCGTGGACGCACCTAACAACAACGCCGGCAACTGGGAATAATACATAATTATGAATGATGAATTAAGAATGATGAGTTATTCGTCCTTGGTTCGTGGTTCATTGTTCTTCGTTCGATTATGCGAATAATATCCGGACAATTTAGGGGGCGTCGATTGGCGCCCCCTAAAAATATAACCGCACGCCCCACCACCGATTTTGCCAAAGAGAGCCTGTTCAACCTGCTCAATAACCGCATTGATTTTGAGGATTGTGAGATGCTCGATCTCTTTGCCGGTACAGGCGGTATAGGATTGGAGTTTGTGAGCCGAGGCGCCAAAGAGGTAACGGCAGTGGAGGTGGCATACACAGCAGAACTTCATTATCTCGGCTTGCAAACAATTGGGGATACGAAACCTAACCGTCATACGCGGCGATGTATTCAAGTTTCTCAACGCCTGCCACCTGCAATTCGATTTTATCTTTGCCGATCCGCCATATGCTTTGGAAGCATTGCACACCCTGCCCGATTTAATCTTTGAGAAAAACCTCTTGCGCCCGGATGGGCTGTTTGTTTTGGAACACGGCAAGGACTACGATTTCTCCAACCACCCGCATTTCGACTCCCATCGTTCCTATGGAAGCGTGAACTTCACGTTCTTCCAATAATCAATCGAATAACTGACAATAAGAGAGCAGTAAACTAAAATCTCCCGCAAGGAATCAATCCTTGCGGGAGATTTTAGTTTTACTCGACAGACAGGAGAATTACTCCTCGTTGAGAGTTACACGACGGAAGTCAGTAATTTGGACATTGTTCTTTTTCAAGATGTCCTTCACCAATTCCTTAGCATCGCTCATGATGTAAGCCTGCTCAACGAGTGTATTCTCTTTGAGGAACTTACCGAGACGACCTTGTGCAATCATCTCTACCTTCTTCCTATTGATAGCAGCCTCTGCCTCAGCAGGTACATTAGCACGGATTTGACGTGCTTGTTCAGCCTGCTCAGCGGTGAGCCACCCCTTAGCGGTATTGGACTCGATATGCTCCTCGCTATCAGCGTGTGCAGGGTTGATACCAGCCTTACGAAGTGCGTTCTCAACGGCTTTGTTGACCTCGTCTTGTTTGGTTTTCTCGATAGCCACAGCCAACTCTTTATCCTTCACCTCTTGTGCAACATGGTCAGCATCTAGAGCGATAGGAGCCATAGCAGCCACTTGCATAGAGATACCGTGAACGGTCTCCTGATCTGCATCTGCGTTAGCGACAGCCACGAGAGACGAAAGTTTATTACCAAGGTGGTTGTAGGCATCTACTTTGGGTGCAGAGAGGAATGCGTAATCACTCAATTCCATTTTCTCACCAGTAACACCAGAACGCTCAGTAACGATTTCTTCTGCTGTAAAATCACCAATCTTAAGTGCTTTGAGAGAAGCCAAGTCAGCAGGACGTTGGTCAATAGCAGCGTCGAGAAGCAACTTAACCATTGCTACGAAATCTGCATTCTTTGCCACAAAGTCGGTTTCGCACTTTATAGCCACGATAGCACCAAAGCCATCTACCGCCTTTGCAAGGACACAGCCCTCGCTTGCCACACGGTCGCTACGCTTTGCAGCGATAGCCTGACCACGCTTACGGAGCAGGTCTGTTGCTACTTCGAAATCGCCATTAGCCTCTTCCAAGGCTTTCTTGACGTCCATCATACCTGCGCCTGTGATGTCACGCAGTTTTTTGATATCTGCTAATGTAACAGCCATAATTCAATTTGGAAATTAACAATTTGTAAATATATAAATTACTCGGCTTTAGCCTCTGCGTCCTCTGCTTTTTCCGCAGCAGGAGCGGCCTTGCGAACACGTTGGCGACGCTCTTTAGGAGCAGGAGCCTCTGTATTTGCCTGTGCTTGTGCTGCCTCTTCGTCGGCCTTCTCCACTTTGCGCTCCTCGATACCCTCTTTGATTGCCTCGCAAACAGCAGCCATGATAACGTCGATAGACTTGGTTGCGTCGTCGTTAGCGGGGATTACATAATCGATATTGTTAGGATTCGAGTTGGTATCAACGATACCGAATACAGGAATCCCCAGACGGTTAGCCTCAGCCACAGCGATATGCTCTTTCATCACGTCAACCACAAAGATTGCGCTCGGGAGACGGGTCAAATCGGCGATAGAACCCAAGTTCTTCTCCAGTTTCTCACGCTGACGGGTGATTTGGAGTTTCTCGCGCTTCGAGATATTGTCGAAAGTGCCATCGGTCATCATCTTGTCGATGGTGGTCATTTTCTTCACAGCCTTGCGGATAGTGGGGAAGTTGGTAAGCATACCACCTGCCCAACGCTCTGTGATATAAGGCATACCTACCTCGGCAGCGTGTTGTGCCACTACCTCTTGAGCCTGTTTCTTGGTACCAACGAAAAGAATCTTACGACCTTGTTTTGCAAGGTTCTTCAGGATTTCTGCTGCCTCGTCAATTTTAACAGCCGTTTTGTTGAGGTCGATGATGTGAATACCATTGCGCTCCATGAAGATATAAGGAGCCATTGCGGGATTCCATTTACGTTTGAGG
>USNU01000083.1 GCA_900556095.1 uncultured Bacteroidales bacterium
CCTGCCGCATTCAAGAGAACGTCGATAGTGCCAAAGCGTGCCAATATATCGCGCTTGTTCCGCTCTAAGATGTCTGCGTCCAAGACATTGGTTTTGAGGAACATAGCCGGTGTGATAGCACTCAGTTGCACCTCAAAATCCTTGCCTGCTTCCTCGTTCATATCGAGGATAACCATGTGCGCGCCCTGCTCTGCGAGATAGAGCGCAATCGTCCGTCCAAGGACACCGCAACCGCCCGTGAGGACAACGACCTTGCCTTTGATATCAAAAAGATTTTTCATTGTTATGAAGAAATATAAAAACGTTAATTATCGTGTAATTAGTCGTTAATTTTTACTTGATGATTTTTTTGCCGTTGAGAATGTAAGTCCCTGCGGGAAGAATATCAAGATTTGTGCCAACGTAGGTACCGAAAAGGGTGTAGATACGGTTGTCGGGTTCGGCAATAGCCGTATTGATGGCTGTCGGGTTCTCGGGTTCGGCTTTCTTCGGGTGAATGGTGATACTCTTCAGATAGAAGCGTTGGTTTGCTGCCGTGGTTTGATTGATGCGAACGGTTGTTACCACGCCTGCGGGTTTCCATACACAATCCTCAAATACTTTGTTGCCTGCAGAGAGAGGGAAAGCAGCGGTATCTTCAGTGAGTACATTGATTGCCTTGAAGCCATCCGTGCCTTCAGTTTTGCTGTACATAGCGGCAGTAATGACAATAGAATCCACCTCGGTAGGATTCATCAAAGTAAAATTCAAGATACCTTTTTTAGACTGTGAACCAAATTTCGCACCACATCCTTGGCGTGCAGGAGAGACGTTATCACGTACATCTATAGAGGCTACATATTCCGTAGCATCTGCACCAAAGATAGCCTCAACGGATTTTACATAAACGGAGGCACTATCTTTATCCGTAGCAGAATACTCTACAAAATTAAGAGTGTACGACTGGGCAAAAGCCATAGAAGACAGCAGCACGGCTGCCATAGAAAGAAAAAGTTTTTTCATGTTGTTATTGTTTTATAGAATTATTTGAATCGTTTGTTAGGCATAGGCACGCCGAAAAGGGTGTACTTGGTGCCTGCACGAAGGATATAGACTTGTCCGTTCTCTATGATTTTGTTGGCGGGCAAAACCGTGGTTGTCTGTTCCAGTGCTTCCGGCAGCGCATGTTCGCCCCAGAAAGTAAATACCAACTGTGGTTGGGCAGACGCTTCACGCGAATAGAACGACACAGCGTCGTTGGTTTTGGTGAGCGCATGCAGTTTGAACGACGGTGTTTCGACGTGGTCAATCACCCAACGCGTAACATCAAACGTGTACACACTGTCCGCCACGAAAGCGTGTTTATAGGATGCCAAACGGTTGTAGGTACTCTTCCAACTTGCGTTGGCAGCACGTTGTGCGCCTGTGAGAGTCTCGTCCCAAGCGGAGTCCTCCACACCCGAAACAAGCAGATTATGCGGTTCGCCGTCGGTGGTGGCACACACGAGACGCAACTCGGCTTTCTTGAGATATGGTATCAGCGACTCCACCTGCGAGAGGTCGAAACGCAAGAAAGATTCGCGGCGTTGGTTCTCCGTGCCATAATAGCGCACCAGAAGTGTCGGTTCGTTTCCGTGGGTGTCTTCCTGTTTTGCGCCAAGCGTGATATATGTATCGGCAGTAGGCGAAAACGCACACTCACTCTGCACGTCCTGCGGGCAACGCGAAGTGCCGTCAAAGAAGTCTATCAGCCTATATACCTGCGAGTTAAGTTCCTCCATATAGCGGGTCATATCGGTGTATTCCTCACGCTTGGCAGAAACCATTCCTTTGTTGGAATTGTTATTGTCCATAAAGCGGAAATACTGCCAACCGACAAAACACGGATTATGCAACAGTTGCAGGCATGTATTCTGATACCAACGTCCACGGTCGGTCTGATTGTTGACATACCATCCTGCGCCCTCCTGTGTTCCCGAAGCAAAATGAATATCCTTGATATAGAACTCGGTTACGAGACACGGGTGGTCGTTTGTCCATGTCGTGCGTGCAATCTGATTATCGGGGCAGAAATAGTCGTAGAAATTTACCGACGTAACATCGCAGTACTTATGCGACATATCCACCACACCTTGTATGCTGCGCGGTACACCATGCAGACGACTCCCCAGAATCAAGTGGCAGGTATCGACAGCACGTATCGCCCTCGTAACCACACTATAATAATGCTCTGCGAGATAGACGGCATACGCCTCTTTCTGTGCTTTCGTAGCCTCGCCCTGTGCGGCTTGTGTCATATCAACACCATTGCGCTCCGCCCATACGGCGGTACTATCATAGGTAGGGTCGCCTGCCGAAAGGGTAGAGGCTACCAATGCCAACTGACGGTCGTTGAAAGGCAGTTCATTATCTGTGAAATAACCGAGAAGGTCGCGCTCATGGCTATAAGGAGAGAGATTCTCCTTGGCTTTTGTGTTGCAGAACGTCTCAAACTCAGGGTCAAGCACCAACAGATAATTGGTGTTGCTCTTGATATTATCGGGCGTAACGTAATAGTTGTGGCGCACTTGACGATACGAGGCATAGAAATTATAGCGACGCGTGTAAGACATCTGCCCATAGTTCCAAAGATTATTGCTATTCTTGGTCTGTGATTCAGAGGCAATAAAGTTGCCCGTTCCGTTAAACCCGTTGCGGCGAAGTATATCGTAGTCATCTTGGAGGGCATTGGCATCCAGACTCGTTACCGCCATATTGATTCCAGCGTATCCGTCGGGGTCGATGAGCCACCAGCGATTATCTATCTTCGCCACATGATAATAGCCCGTCGAGTCTGCACGCAAATAAGCGCATGCCCCCGTGCGCGTAAAATCGGACGAAGCGTCATCAACGGGAGCATAGCCCGTGAGCGAAGAGACAAGGTCTATCTTATAACTCCCCCAGCCCCCGTTGTACGAACTCTTGGCATTGAGTGTAGCGGCAGAGAGTGTCCCTGCCAATGCTACGCCCAAAAACAAACATGCGCTTATCTTGCCATTCATAGTTATAACTCTGTTCCGAGAATACTATATGTGTTGCTGCCGCGACGGATAATCAGTTGCCCGTTCTCGATAGTCTTAGTGGCTTTCGTGCCGGTGCGAGAATTGTGGATAGCCGTCTGTTTGCCTACCACATCTTCCCATGTATAACCTACGCGAATACCATCGAGGATATAAGGCGCAATCGAATTGGCTTTGCCCGGCTCGCCGCCACGGAGGTAGAAACCGCGCAAGGAACCCATCTCTTTGCCTTTGCTCGACAGACGATAAGCGTCCTTCCCATTGGGGTCTTTCTGATAGAGATTTGCTTCGGCAGGTTCTGTGCCCAGAGCCGGATTGATATAGAGCCACATCTCGTCGTCGTAGTTGCCTTTTTCCTCCTCAGCGGTAGCACCGTTGATTTTGCCCACATGATATTTCATCACTACCAGATACGTTTGGTCGAAGGTGAAATACGGTTCTTTCTC
Source organism: uncultured Bacteroidales bacterium (assembly GCA_900556095.1). GTDB lineage: Bacteria > Bacteroidota > Bacteroidia > Bacteroidales > Paludibacteraceae > Colicola. The sequence continues at coordinate 3,485 of USNU01000083.1, forward strand.
AGGGTTGGTCCATACAGCTTTGCCGTCGCTCGATTTGTTGATACCCCAAGAGATTTCCTGACCTGTGAAGGATGCATCGGTCTCGGGATCAAATACATCGACAGACGCATACAAACGACCGGCAAAGTTGGTGGAATTGGCAGCGGGCTCCATCTTGATACCCATAAAATAGTCGGGGCTGCTATAGTTCACCGTCTGCTTGGGGAACTGAATCATAAAAGCGATATAGATGGTCGAGTCGTTCAGCACGCCATGTCCCCAGTTTTTGAATACGGATTGTCCCGATTTCGACTGCGGATTGAAGAGCAACGCATTGCCCATACCCGAACCGGCATAACCGTCGTAGGTCAGCGGCGCATCGGCTATGGTGAAACGGGTTTCGCCCGAGTTGTCGTTGGCAACCGTACTCCAGCCCGTCACGCCGTCGAAATTGTCGGCTTTCGGGTTGGTCTCGGTGATAAGGTTCGTGCCCGGTTCGTACTCAAAATACTCCTCAAGAAGTAAGTCCTGAGCATTGATACTCAGAGCCATAATGGCTACTGAAGCCAAAAAGAAAATCTTTTTCATAATATTATATTTTTATGTGTTATATCTGTGTCTGCGAGGTTAGTTACGTTGCCCTCTGATTCACAATTATCAATACCCCGGATTCTGCGGGAAAGTATGCATAATATCACGTTGGGCTTGTGGTATCGGCCAACGGTTGTGAAACTCGCTGACATTGTTGCGGATAATCGTGTCGCAGTTCAGTTCGCGATTGAAACGCTCGCTATAGACATACTCGCCGCCATGTTTCTGCACTTGTTTCACCAACATCTTTTCGCGCTTGAGGAAGTTCCAACGGTCGCCTTCCATCGCCAATTCACGTGCCTGCTCGTCGGCAAGCATATCAATGGTAATCGGTTGAGTTTCAGCCGCATTGCCTGCTCGGGTATAGGTTTTGTTGTAGTAATATGCCGCCGAATCTTGTCGCCCAAGATGAATATATGCCTCGCAACCGAGGATATATGCATCGGGGAGACGGTAGATAATGATGTCCTTGAACGACTGGTTGTCCGTCGGCGACGACTTGGTATAAGAGTCGTTGTACTTGGTACACATCGGGTGTACATTCAGGTACTGCGATTGGGTAGTGGCAATCAATGTATCGCCCACATGACGTCCACGAGGCAAGTTATCGGGATTGTTATAGGTCCAGGCTGTCTTGTAGTAGGCAGTATAACGTGTGTCATGCGCTTGGTCATAGAGGCTGAGCAAGTATTGGTTCGGGAAGATACGTCCCCACGGGTAGCCACCTGACGCATAATCGATTAGCATACCTCTCTCCTGATTGTATTGTGGTGTACAATGGATACACATACGGTGTCCGCTGTTGGTGTTTGTGGTTGTATTGGTAAACCACCCGCCGGTCGATTTGCTCCATTGCGAAACCAGTATCGCCTCCGAATGGTTCAGATCTGCTGCGTCAAACACTTCGCGCGGGTCAGACAGCAACGCATATACCCCACTCTGCTCTATGGCTTTGATTTGGTCGGCGCACTCTTGCCACTTACCTTGCCATGCAGCGGGCGGTAGCCGCCCTGCCGGTGCAGCCGGACTGCGCTTTGGTAGACGGTAACCGTGCCCCTGATTTGCCCTTGGAGGTGCGCACGATCATTAAGGGCGACGCCCAAAGCGCCAGCATTGCGGCAGCGTCTATTTTGGCTAAGGTCAGCCGGGATCGCTATATGCTGCAAATGGCGGAGAAATACCCGCAATACGCTTTTGAAAAGCACAAGGGCTACGGCACCAAGCTGCATTATGAACGGCTGGAGCAGTACGGGATCAGTCCCATTCACCGGCTGTCGTTCCTGAAGAAATGGATGAACCGATGATCCGGCCGGAATACTACGGCAAGTACGGCGAGCTGGAGGCTGCCCGGTACTTGCAAAAGCAGGGCTATAAGCTGTATGATGTGAACTACCGCTGCCGTTTTGGCGAGATCGACCTGATATGTACCAAGGGGCAGTATTTGGTGTTTGTGGAGGTCAAAACCCGCAGTCAGGGTGCCATTGCCGACCCGGCGGAATTTGTGGACCAATACAAGCAGGAGAGGATTATTCAAACCGCCAAGCTGTTTTTGGCCCAAAATCCAACGAAAAAACAGCCCAGATTTGATGTAATTGAAGTGTTTTTACAAAAGGACGGCACAAAATCCGTAAAACACCTTGAAAATGCCTTTGCATTGGTATAAAATATTCTGCAAGAAAAACGAAATCACAACCCCCAACGAATAGGAGAGCGTGTATGCTATATACTTCAACAAGAAACAACAAGATCCGTGTAACCGCAGCCCAGGCCATTGCCCAGGGAATCAGCGAGGAGGGCGGCCTGTTTGTGCCGGTGGAACTGCCGCACTTTTCTATGGACACGGTACGGGAAATGATGAAGATGTCCTACATTGACCGGGCCAAGACCGTGCTGCGCACCTTCCTGACGGACTTTTCTGACGAGGAGCTGAATTACTGCGTAGAGGGCGCTTACCGGGCAGATAAGTTTTCCAGCCCTGCTGTGGCACCCACGGTGAATATCGGCGGCAAGGAGAATATCTTGGAGCTGTGGCACGGTCCCACCTGTGCCTTTAAGGATATGGCGCTTCAGCTGCTGCCGTACCTGATGACCGTATCTGCCAAAAAGACCGCTGAGGGCAAGACCATTGTGATCCTGGTGGCCACCTCCGGCGATACCGGCAAGGCGGCGTTAGAGGGCTTTAAGGATGTTGACAAGACCAAGATCCTGGTGTTTTACCCGGTGGACGGCGTGTCTCCCATGCAGAAGCTGCAAATGACCACCCAGGAAGGTGAGAATGTGGCAGTCTGTGCCATTCACGGCAATTTTGATGACGCCCAGAGCGCCGTTAAGTCTATCTTTACCAATGACGAAATCAAGGCGGAGCTGGCAAAGAAGAATATGATGTTCTCTTCTGCCAATTCGATTAACTGGGGCCGTCTGGTGCCGCAGATTGTCTATTACTTCTCCG
>USNU01000084.1 GCA_900556095.1 uncultured Bacteroidales bacterium
TTGGTCAGGTATTGTTAGTCGGTGGTTCTACCCGTATCCCGGCAGTTCAGGATAAGGTAAAACAGCTTACCGGACATGATCCAAGTAAGTCATTGAACCCAGATGAGTGTGTTGCAATAGGTGCAGCTATTCAAGGTGGTGTACTTTCAGGAGATGTTAAAGATTTAGTATTATTAGATGTAACTCCATTATCATTAGGAATTGAAACATATGGAGGAGTATTTACAAAATTAATTGAAAGAAACACAACAATACCAACTAAAAAATCACAAATATTCTCAACAGCAGCAGATGGTCAAACAAGTGTTGAAGTTCATGTATTACAAGGTGAACGTGAAATGGCTGCATACAACAAAACATTAGGAAGATTTCAATTAACAGGAATACCACCAGCTCCAAGAGGAATTCCACAAATCGAAGTTACATTTGATATAGATGCAAACGGTATAGTTCACGTATCTGCAAAAGATATGGCAACAGGAAATGAACAAAATGTATCTATAACAGCATCAACAAACTTAACAGATGAAGATATTGATTATATCAACACGCACGGCACTTCGACCTTAATAGGCGATATAGCCGAACTGCACGCTATACAGGAGGTGTTTGGCGACCACGCATACAAGATGAACCTCGACTCGACCAAGTCGATGACAGGGCACCTCCTCGGTGCGACAGGAGCGGTTGAGGCTATGGCAACGGTACTGGCATTGCACTATGGTATTATTCCGCCAACCATCAACCATGATTCCGAGGACCAAGACCCGAAGATTGACTACCGTCTGAACCTCACGTTCAACAAGGCGCAGAAACGCGATATCCGCTATGCACTTAGCAACACATTCGGTTTCGGCGGACATAATGCTTGTCTGTTGTTTGGGAAATAGTTCTCCCTACCCTTGCCAAAGGAGATAAATATGTGGCATAGATAAAGAAAATCCATTACACAAAGGAGAGGAAACACCTCTCTCTGTAAAACTAAATAAATTAAAGGTATTTGTCGTATGATTACAAGCAAAATTGGTGAGAATGCCGGACTTATCTGGAATGCACTGCAAGGCGGTGCGCTCACAACCAAAGCGCTGAAAAAAGCAACCAAACTGAAAGAAGCTGATCTGAATATGGCTCTGGGTTGGCTCGCTCGTGAAGGAAAGATTGCCTTCACCGTTACTGACGCCGACACAACTATTGCACTGCAATAATTGAATAACTCACAAGGACAAAGAATAAAGGCTTATGGGTCTTTTGTTCTTTGTCTTTTATTCTTAATCTGTAAACAATATGGTCGTTGCGATTGTTGGTGCCTCGGGTGCCGTTGGACAAGAATTGCTCAAAGTGCTTGCTGAGCACCACTTTCCTATTACCGAACTTCGATTATTCGGTTCCTCACGCAGTGCAGGAACCGAATATCTTTTCTTGGGAAAATCGCACAAGGTGCAACTTTTGGAGCATGGCGACGCCTTTCGCGGGGTGGATATTGCGTTTGCTTCGGCAGGGGCATCGGTTTCGCGTGAGTATGCCGACGACATCACGCGCTACGGGGCAGTCTTGATAGACAACTCGTCGGCTTTCCGTATGGACGAAGATGTGCCTTTGGTGGTTCCTGAGGTGAATGCCGCCGATGCGTTGGTGCGTCCGCGCAACATCATTGCCAACCCCAACTGCACCACTATCCAGATGGTGGTCGCGCTGCAAGCCATTGAGAATCTGAGCCATATACGCCGTGTGCGTGTATCGACCTATCAGGCGGCGAGCGGGGCAGGCTTGCAAGCCATGCACGAATTGGAGAACCAATACCGCCAAATCATCAACGGCGAGACGCCCACCGTGGAGCGTTTTCCGTATCAGTTGGCATACAATCTGATTCCGCAAGTGGACGTTTTCACCGACAACGGCTACACCAAAGAGGAGATGAAAATGCACAACGAGACACGCAAGATAATGCACTCAGACATCAGAGTATCAGCCACTTGCGTGCGCGTGCCGTCGCTGCGTGCGCACTCGGAGAGTGTGTGGGTAGAGACCGAGAAACCCATATCGGCGGAGCAAGCCAAAGAGGCTTTTGCACGCGCGAAAGGGTGCGTGCTGATGGATAATCCCGCAGAGAAAGAATACCCCATGCCGCTTTTCCTGAGCGGACGCGACGAGGTGTTTGTGGGGCGTGTGCGCAAAGATATTACCGACGATAACGGACTGAGTTTCTGGTGCGTAAGCGACCAGATTCGCAAAGGGGCTGCCCTCAATGCAGTGCAGATAGCGGAGTATATAGCCAATGCAAAAAATTAACAATCAGGTCGCATTGGGTGAATAATTCTTGGTTCGCCATCCGTAAATCCTCATTATATAAAGTCGGGTGGATACCGAGAGGATGTCGGGAGGATAGACGACCCTTGAGCAGGACTTATGAAGATAAATAAATTATAAAATATATAGTGTTGAGTAGAAAAGACGAACATATCGAGATTATGGCACCTGTGGGGTGCTGGGAGTCGTTGGCTGCTGCTATCGAGGCGGGGGCGACGAGTGTGTATTTCGGTATCGAATACCTCAATATGCGTGCGCGGTCGTCGGCGAATTTCACCACCGAGGACTTGCATAAGATTGTGGGAATCTGTCGTGAGGCCGGTGTGAAGACCTACCTGACGCTCAACACGGTGATGTATCCCGAGGACCTGCCTCTGATGCGCACGATTGTCTATAATGCCAAAGCGGCAGGCTTGGATGCCATCATCGCGAGTGATATTGCCGTGATGCAATATGCACGTTCTCAGGGAGTTGAGGTACATCTCTCCACGCAGTTGAACATCGCCAACACCGAGGCTTTGCGCTTCTATGCGCAGTTTGCCGATGTGGTGGTGCTGGCGCGCGAACTGAATATGGCGCAGGTGGCGTCTATCCATCGCGACATCGTGGAGCAGCATATCTGTGGTCCGAAAGGCGAACTCCTCCGCATTGAGATGTTCTGCCACGGGGCACTCTGTATGGCGGTGTCGGGCAAGTGCTATCTGAGCCTGAACAACCTCGGCTACAGTGCCAACAGGGGGGCGTGCATGCAAGTTTGCCGGCGCGGATACATCGTGAAAGACAAAGAGTCCGACCTCGAATTGGAGGTGGACAATCAATATATAATGTCGCCTAAAGACCTGAAAACCATCCACTTCCTGAATAAGATGTTAGACGCGGGTGTGCGTGTGCTGAAGATTGAAGGTCGTGCGCGCGGGGCGGAGTATGTGCAGACGGTGGTGTCGTGCTATCGCGAGGCAGTGGAGGCGTGGCAGCGTGGCGACTATGCCGACGACGCGATTATCTTGCCCCGTATCGAGGACTGGAACACACGCCTCGCGCGGGTGTTCAACCGTGGTTTTTGGGACGGATACTATCAGGGACAACACCTCGGCGAGTGGACCCATTCGTATGGCAGCAAGGCAACGCGCAAGAAAGTGTTTGCCGGCAAATGCACCAATTTCTTCAAGAATATCGGCGTGGCGGAGTTCTTTATCGAAGCCACCGACGCCATTCGTGAGGGCGATGAATTGCTCGTAACGGGCGAAACCACAGGGGCTTATGAAGTGGTGGCACACGACATGCGCAATGCCAAAGGCGACCCCAAAGAGGTGATACAGAAAGGTGCCTATTTCTCCCTGAAGACGGACAAGACCATTCATCGGGGGGACAAGTTGTACGTACTAAAACCTACTGATACTCTGTAGGTTGATAATGAAAGACGAATAGATTGAACGCTGTTCCACACATACTGACTCCTATCTCCGCGCCTTGGGTGGCGTGGGTGATGTTGTTTCTGCTGCTATGCGGAGTAGTGGCGGAATTGGTGCAGTCGGGTGTGGTCTTGCAAGCATTTTCCACTATTTTTGCCAAGGTGGAACGTTCCTATGGCGATGTGCAACAAAACCTGTTAGAGGAACTGGTTATGAATATCTTTCGCATCGGCACGTTTGCTATGGCATTGTATTTGTACGCCTATCGTGCGGGAGATTTTCGCTTTACCACCTATATGCTGGTCGTTGCCTGGGTTTTGGGCATAGATGTAATAAAGTTAGCGGCATCGGCTTTGGTAAACTATACATTTCGTATCAGCAAACGCTTTACCCTCATTTCTACCCATTACAACAACCTATGGACGGTTATCTGTTGCGGATTCTATGTAGCACTGCTTTTCTTGATCAACATAGATAATGCAAAGGTAACTAAATGGCTGTTGTTTGCATTGGCGGTTGCCGCCATTGTGTTGATACTTATCAAGTGGATACGTATTTTCTATACCGATTTACGTTCACTTCTATACATAGCATTGTATATTCTTACCCTCGAAATCCTACCGATGTTGGTATTGATTGTCGGAGCGGGTTATATAGTTGATTAAAAAGACTAAACGATATGATACGAAAGATTCTTATTTCACAACCACGTCCTGCCACGGAGCGCAACCCATATACCGAGATGGAAGCGCAATTTGGTGTGCAGTTCGATTTTCGTCAACTCATTCATGTGGAGGGGTTGAGTGCACGTGAGTTTCGTCAACAGCACATCAATCCGTTGGATTATACCGCCGTTATTCTCAATTCCCGCCTCGGTATTGAGCATTATTTCCGTCTCTGCGAAGAAATGCGTCTCAACGTACCGGACACAATGCACTACTATTGCATCTCCGAAGCAGTGGGAAACTACCTGCAAAAGTTTATCCAATACCGCAAGCGCAAAGTCTTTTTCAGCGAGAACAATCGATTCGAGGACTTGCTGCCCGCCATGCATCGTCGGCCGAATGAGAAATACCTGATGGTGCTTTCGGACATCCACAACCAGAGCCAGTTGGACGTGTTTACCAAGAACAATATTGAGGTAAAACCCGCTATTATGTACCGCACCGTTTCTACCAAATGGGGCGAAGACCCGTTTGATTACGATATGATTGCTCTATTCACACCTGCAGGTGCAAAGTCCATTCGCGAGAATTTTCCGGATTTCGAACAGGGCAATACCGTCATCGCGGCTTTTGGTGCCAATACCGCACAGGCGCTTGAGGAACTCGGTATGCACGCCGACATACGTGTGCCGTCGCCTGAGTTCCAGTCGCTCACCGCGGCCATCGAGAACTATTTGGAGAAACATAACGACTAAAGAGATAAACATATCGAAATGCATTAATGGTTAATTAATGGATAATTGCATGTTCTCCTCTAAAAATTAACGTCTAATTACACGATAATTAACGTTCCCATACAATGAATAGAGACTTCCCCAAGAACGAGAAACTCTGCGGGCAGTTGCGCATCAAGCAATTGTATGCCGAAGGCAGACATTTTGTCGTTTGGCCATTGCGCATTACGTACCTGCCTGCTGTGGATGACACCAACGAGGTACTCATCTGGGCACCTAAGTCGCTATTCAAACATGCCGTGGACCGTAACCGCTTGCGCCGTCAGATGCGTGAGGCCTATCGCTTGCAAAAGCACATGTTGGGCGACCGGCACTACCGGATAGCCGTCAACTATATGGAGCGCCAACAGCAGGACTATGCCGTCATTGAAAAAGCCATGCGCAAAGCCCTCAAAAAACTCGGTAACATAGAAAATACAATAGATTAATGAAAAAGTGGATTCGTAAGATATTTCTCTTGCCGGTCTATTTCTACCGCTATTGCATTTCGCCACTCACTCCGCCATCGTGTCGCTACACGCCCACGTGCAGCCAATATATGGTGGAGGCGGTGATGAAATATGGTATTTTCAAGGGTACTTGGTTGGGTATCAAGCGAATACTGCGTTGTAATCCATGGGGCGGCTCCGGCTACGACCCCGTGCCATAGTTACACACTATTTAACTCCCCAACTTTTTCAACTACTTATCAACCTCTAAACTTCTCAACTCCTAAACTAAAATATGCGTATCGACATCATATCTGCTTGTCCCGAGTTGTTGGAATCGCCTCTCAACCACTCGATTGTACAACGTGCAAAGAACAAAGGTTTAGCGGAAATCTATGTACACAACTTGCGTGATTATACCTTGGATAAACATCGCAAGGTGGACGATTATGCCTTTGGTTTTGGCGCGGGCATGGTGTTGCAGATAGAGCCTATCGACCGCATTATCAGTAAGTTGACCTCCGAACGCCACTACGACGAGATTATCTTCACCGCCCCCGACGGCGAAAGGTTTACACAGCAGGAGGCGAACAAACTCTCGCTCAAAGAGAATATCATTATCCTCTGCGGGCACTACAAGGGAGTGGACCAGCGTGTGCGCGACCACCTGATTACCAAAGAATATACCATCGGCGATTTTGTGCTGACGGGTGGCGAGATGCCCGCGGCTATCATGACCGACGCCATCGTGCGCCTGCTGCCGGGAGCATTGGGCGATGTGGAGAGCGCACTCAACGACTCTTTCCAAGACGGCCTGCTCGAACCCGGTGTCTATACCCGCCCTGCGGAATACAAAGGTTGGCGTGTTCCCGACATACTCATCTCCGGCAAC
>USNU01000085.1 GCA_900556095.1 uncultured Bacteroidales bacterium
GTATCAACCGGACACAACCATTATCTCCCCCGCGTTGACAGACACTATTTCAGCCCCGACTTCTTACACGATGATGATGGTCTATCAGACCTTGCAGCCTGCCACTCCCCAGCAACTATGGCGTATCAGCCGCACCGATAGTATCTTCTACGCCATCACCACCCATGGACTATCCACCGAGCGCATACAACCATCTACCCGCAACACTACGCCACGCACTACTCCCACTATCTACACCCTGCAGCACACCTTGCGCCCTGATACTGCCTATCGTGGCATATACCAACTGCATACCGGTGCTACCGTTTCCGACAGCAGTCGGATAGCCCTATACGAAATCGCTTATTTCGACAGCCGCCTCACCAAATGCCAATCGCTGATGTTCCAGACGTACTTGGCAATCAAGCACGGAATCACGTTGGATAATGCCCCATATCTATCCACCCGTGGCGATACGTTATGGCATCCAAAATCGGATAAAACCTACTACCACCGCCTACAGGGTATAGGTACAGACACAGTCTATCACCTCAAAGCCAAGCAAAGCACCTCTTTGGAAGATTCACTACTGCGTATCTTCACACCCAAGCCCCTGCCTGCCAACACCTACGCCCTTGTGGGTGATAACGATGTGCCTTTAGGTTGGTCGCCTTACGAAAACGGCTATGCCTTGCTACAGCGCACATGGCTATTGCGCATTACGGACACACTGCCCAATATCTGCGTAACCCTCCAACCGGAGAACTTGCCCGACGCACCCGATACCCTTGCACTGATACTGCTCAATACCGATGGTGATATTACTCGAACCGTCTATCCCGATTCCATCAATATGGCAGACCAATTATGCTACACCATTCCTCACCCCGCTACACAGACGCTATTCTCTTTCCTGACCACCGACAATGAGACAACCCACCGCCAACAAGTCCAAAAGAACAACAAAGGCAACAACAACAGCGAAAACAACGAAGACTACACCCTCTACGGCGACTATGCTATCAGTCTCACCCCCAACCCAACCCATGGCGAATACGTATTGAGTATATCCCTGCCACAGGAAGCAGACATAGTACTGATCATCCATGACCCGACAGGCAAAATCGTGACTAGACAAACCCTGACAGGTGCCATAGACTACCGATATAGCGGTTTCCTGCCCATTGCAGGTATGTATCTGTTCTCCCTCTATACGCAAGACGGCGAACTGCTCACCACACGCGAACTGCTTGTATATTAACTAGTAAAAACCATTACTCCATGAAACGCCATACCACACAGACCCTATTCGCCTACTTGGGGGTACTATGGCTTTCTGTATGGGAAATGGCAGCACAGGCACAAGAAGCCCCTTCTATTCCCACTACACAACCTACCATAAACACAACGCAGCGCACTCACAAGGACGCTCCGAACACAACTCTTGCCCAATACACCCTCTCGGAGACCTACACGCAATCACACCCTGTGAACCTCTCTTTGTCGGGCTTATGCTTGGTTGCCGACAGCGGCAGCCTGATGCACGATGTTACTTTTTCTGCGAGCACGCTCACCCGCTCCGAGGCACAGCCTTTGGCGAGCAATATGCTGTCGGTGACGGCAGGCAGCCATGCTTACCGCCTTTTGCCCCATGGGGAACACTTCCATGCCGACCACCCCGCCCGTATCGAACTTGCTTACGAACCCTTGTCTGTCCCGCACGGCTTCAAACCACAGGATATACACACCTACTATTTCGACGAGCAGACTCGCCAATGGAAGCAACTGCGGCGTGTGGCGATAGATACAGCCCGACATGTCGTCATTTCCGAGACCACCCACTTCACGGACTTTGTCAATGCCGTGATACGCACCCCCGATATGCCCGAAGTCAGTGCCTTTGTGCCTACCACCCTAGCGGATATGGAGGACCCGCATCCGCTGTCTCGTGTACCGATGATAGCCGTCCCTGAAGCCAACACCTACGGCACCGCATCTATTACCTATCCCATTGACATACCCGCAGGGCGCAACGGCTTGCAACCCGATTTGACCTTGTCCTACAGCAGCGACCGCGGCAACGGTATCATGGGTGTAGGCTGGTCGTTCCCCCAACCTGCCATTACAATAGACACCCGCTGGGGAGTACCACAATATGACAAAGACTACGAAACGGAGAGTTACCTACTAAATGGTGAGCAACTGATCATTGACAATTATTACAACCCTGATATACTGCTCCCATATCAAATGCATAAGCACATAAAGCGCGAACAACGTATTGCAACTTTTGCTATGCGCGATACCAAAAGATGTGAATCTATCACACGATACGGATTGAATCCCCATACCTATTCATGGCGTGTTGTCAGCAGGGACGGCACTACCTACTACTATGGTGATACCTCCTATGATAAAGATTCTCCATACACTCTTTGTGACGCACAAAGGAATGTGGCATATTGGGCATTAAGAGAAGTGGAGGACGTACACGGCAACAGGATTCGCTATGAATATGAACGAAGCAAAGACAATGAACTATACCTGACCGGCATCTATTATAACAGAAATTATTCGGACAAAAAAGAGTTTTCATACCGTATTCGTATCCGGTACAAAGAGAGAGATGATGTCATCACGGACGGGCGTTTAGGCTTTATCCGCAAAACAGACCGTTTGGTCTGCTACATAGATATTGCGTATTGCGACAAAGAGGGCACATATATTCCCACCCAACGCTACCAGTTCTCCTACGACACCGACAACGGACAATCCCTTTTGACGGGGATATCCCTTTACAGAGTGCCTCAAGGCGATGAATTGAACCGTAATCTGTATGGGCGTACGATAGATGATTGTATCGCATTACCCGAATTTTTTGACGATTGCAGATTATCCACCACCACATTGGGCTATTATGGGCCGAAACTATCGGATATGTTCAGTGCCGATGAGGTATTGATCACCGACAAGAATACTGGAAATGACTGGAATGTACTGAACCGGTCTTCCAATATCGGTTGGAATGCAGGTGGTACACTCACATTGGGTTTCGGGAAGCAGACATGGCAGACCAACCTGTCGGCGGGCGGTAACTACAATTATTCCGAAGGTGCGGGTACTACCAACTACATGCTAATGGATATTGACGGAGACGGTTTGGTAGATAAGGTGTATAGCAGGGGCGGTGTAATATACTTCCGCAAGCAAGAGACAGATGCTAAAGGCAATCCCTATTTTGCAACAGAACGCAGCACCGGTTTGCGTTCATCGGGTCTCTCCCTGGAAACCAGCAAAACCAACAGTTGGGGACTACAGGCGGGGGCAGATCCGGTGGCTTCAGTGAGTGGCGGGTGGTCCAACACGGATACCTATACCTCTTGCTATTTTTCCGATGTGAACGGCGACGGACTACCGGACTTGGTGGACAATGGTGTAGTGCATTTTAATCGGTTGAATGCACCCACAGGAGATTTTACGCAATATGCCGGCGAAAAACACGTTACGATAGATTCGTCCAAATGCCGTTCCTATTTCTACTATGACGGCACGGTTGCTCTTAGCGACGAATGTTATGTGGATTATATTCTACAAGATTCTTTTTCAGTAAGCATAGATGATTACTATTATCCTTGCGAGGAATGTGAACAACATTGCTATAATTATCTCTATCAAAAGGGGGACGACTATAACTTGGAAGGATTGTATTGTCAAGAATGTATGCGCAGCGGTTGTGCAGAGAGATGCAAAATGGATTTGACTTGCAGGGAATGGGATTGGTATATGGGGTCCCCCGAACTACAAGAATTGTGCGAACGATATCAAAACGTATGTCCCGAATGTTTACATCAGTTAGCCCTGTATGGATTCTACAGCATAGAATACCAATCTTGCGCAGATGCCCATTGTGTCTTTCGTGGTCAGCGGATGGTATGTGAAGAGTGTAGAGAAGAGTGTTTGGAAGATTCTATCCTCTGCGAATCCTGTATTGAATCGTCCGATTGCGCGCATGAATGGAAAGAGGACCCCTATTGGGGCAACAGGTTGTATATATATGGCGTACCTGTCTGTGAAGCATGCGCCTCCGAGTGCGAAGAATACGGCTTGGATTCTGAAGAATGTTACTACTGCCGTTTGGAAAATTGTGAAGATTTTGCCCGCTGTGATCCGAATAACGGAGACTACGATTATAATTGCAGAGACGGTGTGCGCGTTTGCGAGGAATGTAGCGATATATGTTTGGGCGGCTGTCCCCAGGACGAATGCAACGAATGCAAACGCGAAAATCGATGCAACGGCTATATTCCTGCAGATATTTTTGAAGAATACAGAGGGGTAATCGACAATATGATGGAGCAGTGCTATGATAGAGACTTTACCATAGAGATGATTGACGCACTCCGAGAACGCGGTGTAATATGCAAAGCGTGTGAGCGCACCTGCAGAAATGATCCATCACAATGCCTCCCCTGTCTCTACCGATATTGTTTCTACAGAGAAGAGGAAGACATCATCCGTGATCTCATAGCCGATCGTATGCCCGAGTATCAGAGTAAATATCCACAAGCCTATTTCCGGCAGGAACATAATAAAGTGTATATTTACGACACCGTTACGGTTTGTCCGCAGGAAAACAACATAGATCCGGATTTGGAAATTGTCCGTGTATGGGTGGCACCGCATGACGGACAAGTAACATTGAGCAATACGGTGCAACTGTTGCAAGACACATCCATGCAACGGCAGCAAACCCGCAACGCAGACGGCGTGCGCTATGTCATTCAGCACGAACACAATGTATCCACAACCTCTGCTACGGACACCTTGGGGCTGAAGGCACAAGATTCACACACCCTGAGGGCTATCAATATCCGCCCCGATGATTATAGTGCGCATAGCAATACGTTCAAGAATATCTCTGTCAGCAAGGGTGATATATTTTTCTTCCACCTCATATCTCGCCGTTCCCATGATTTTGATAATGTGGATTGGCGGCAAACATTTACGTATGCGGGTGAGACAAAGGCATATTCATCAGAGGCGGATTTTATCTGTTCAGACGAGCAGACATTCCAGACAGATACGGCAGGAACGGTAACAATTGATTTGTTTGTTACCAATACCTCAGGGCAGACTATCAAGGTGACTATCGACAAGCAGCAGACGGATGGTCCGACATCTGCGACCTCCGTATCGTTCTCTCACAAAGCCCAACTGCAACAGGTGACACTCCCCCCATTTCCCGATTGTTCCCCCGAGACGACAATCTCTCTCCGTCTTATGTCTTCAAACCAACATACGGATTGGGGAAAAGTGGAGGTACGCGCACGGTTGTCTTTCAGTTGCTCTTCACGAGAGACGTTTGTCACTTGGCTGGCACCGAAAGTGGATTTTGCACGCGAAGTTTCTTTGCGGACAATTTACTACAAATTATTCGGTCCTCTATACAAGGGATGGGGACAATTTACTTTTAACAACAAATATGCTACCGAACTTATCCCACTGGACTCATTGCGTAATATGGCGTGGGAGCAGTCGCTTGAGGTCTCGGCGCAAGACTCGGCTGCTTTCTGCAATTCGATTACGTTCTCCGATACCGCTGCCATACAAACTCCCGATGCGTTGGGGACCGCGTTCAATCAAAGGAATATCTATAACCCACTGTCCAATACATGGGTAGAGATGAGCGTGGATGCACAGCACTATCGGTGGGAGGCGTATGGCAACGTGGCGCGCAACGGGCGCACGCTGATGTCCAATGCACGTGACAAGCAGGCGGCAGCGGCGCGTGTACAAGGCGGAGGCAGCAGTGGCAGTTCCGACAGTCCCACGATAGAAACGTATGACAACGATGTACCTGTGGCACGCAACGGAGAATGGGTGACGGCTGTCCGCAAAAAGAGCAGCAGCAAACAAAAACATATCTCATATAGTTTAGGAATAGGGACGTCAGGGCTTGGATTGGGACATGCGTTCTCGGAAAACACTTATCGGCTGAACACCGACTTTATGGATATGAACGGAGATCGTTTTCCCGATATCGTGCGAGAAAACTCTATTCAATACACGCAGCCATGGGGTGGATTAGGCGGGAAAAAAGATATGGCGGCACATCTCCACACCACCGTTACTAAAGCCGATGGTCCCGCTTTCTCTGGCAGTTTTCCTATAATATCCAAGGTGGCAGGCTCCAACCCGAAGAGTGACAAATTTGCATTGTCCTTGGCGGGGTCAAACGGCGCGAGTGCTACAAATGGTGTTTCAGAAGCCACCTTTGCATTGATAGACATCAATGGAGACGGATTGCCCGACAAACTGACCGCAGATGGCGATAGCATACGGCTCTATCTGAATATCGGCTATGGTTTTGTATATTATTCCGCCTTGCCA
Organism: uncultured Bacteroidales bacterium; assembly: GCA_900556095.1. GTDB lineage: Bacteria > Bacteroidota > Bacteroidia > Bacteroidales > Paludibacteraceae > Colicola. Next base: position 6,370 of record USNU01000085.1, read on the forward strand.
CGGTTACCATACATTGACCGTAATGCAAATTTATGTATAAATGGTAGCGTGTCGTTTGGCAACACCTTTGCGGGGGCTGCTATTGTCAAGAGAC
>USNU01000086.1 GCA_900556095.1 uncultured Bacteroidales bacterium
AACCACCTTGATGATATCGATGTTCTTCCACTCGTTGAAACCGCCGATATTATATGTTTCGGCGATGTTACCGCGGTGGAAAATGAGGTCGATAGCGCGTGCGTGGTCCTCTACATAGAGCCAGTCGCGTACGTTCTCTCCTTTACCATATACGGGAAGGGGTTTGCGATGGCGTATATTATTGATAAAGAGGGGAATGAGTTTCTCAGGGAATTGGTAGGGACCGTAGTTATTCGAGCAGTTGGTGACGATAGTGGGCATACCGTATGTATCGTGGAAAGCGCGCACAAAATGGTCGGAGGAGGCTTTGGAGGCAGAATAGGGTGAATGGGGGTTGTAATGGGTGGTTTCTGTGAAGAAATCTTCGCCATAGGTAGCATGGTCGATAGCGGATGCTTTGGTAGTGAACGGAGAAGGTAGTCCCTCCGGGTGTGTGATGGCGAGTGCGCCATAAACCTCGTCGGTAGAGATATGGTAGAAGCGTTTACCGTCGTATTTCTCGGGTAGAGAGTCCCAATAGAGTTTGGCAGCCTGTAGCATAGATAGCGTACCGAGGACGTTGGTTCGTGCAAAGGTGAAAGGGTCGCGAATAGAACGATCGACGTGGCTCTCTGCTGCGAGATGGATGATACCCGTTACGTGTTCCTGCTGCATAAGTGCGTAGATGGTGTCGAAATCGCAGATGTCGGCTTTGACAAAGCGATAATTGGGTTTGTCCTCGATATCGCGAAGATTAGCCAAGTTGCCGGCATAAGTGAGTTTGTCCACATTGATGATGCGGTAGTCGGGGTACTTGTTTACGAAGAGACGTACGACGTGCCTGCCGATAAACCCTGCGCCACCGGTGATGATAATGGATTTCATATTATTTCCAATGTATAGAGTTAATCTTTGTTTCAAAGAAGTTTGTTTCTGCGCTCTGCCCGTCTCCTACTGCGCCTGTGAGCAGGCGATATTTAGGATAGTTGCTCCAGGAGGCAGGTGCGTCGGAGATATGCGTTTCTTCTCCGGTGTCGTTATCCACGAAGGGAGCGATCATCGTCTGCCACTGGCGGATACGTGCCTTGCTTCCTGCGGGGGCAAAAAGGTCGTCGGAAGTTGCCAATTGGCGGATATAGGCTTTGTATGTATCACGGAACTCGTTGATAGACATCACCTTACGCATCAACATTCTGTCGCCGCCCAGGCTTCCCCAATTCAACATATCCTGCGTAGCGGGATTGATACCATTGCTTGTGCCGAGGGTATTATCATAGTCGAAAGGAATGAAATAGAAGCGGTGGTTGGCGTCGAAATAGAATAAATAGTTGTTCTGGTTAATCCAATAGTCGTCCCACATACCGACGATGACATTCACGGCATACGCCCGCAGGAACAAATCGACGTCCATGTGCTGCTCGAGCCATGCTTTGAGCGCTGCACTACCCAACGGCAGCGGCGTCATTCCGTTGATGAAATCCGCCAGTTCCTGCTGTGCCTCAGCGAGTTGCGCTTTGTTGGTCTTGAGATCATACACGGGGTTAATATTGCCATAATCGTCCGAGATGCCCATCCTCGACTTGTCTGCATTGCTCAAATCAGCGCCCCAAGAGGCTTTCCACATATTGCCCGTTTTGTCGGGTATATGCCCCTCTTTCATTCGGTCGTTGAGCCATCCTTTGCGCGGATTCTCAATCATCGCATATACGCCCATATAGACAGGGCGGGTATCCCCCTGAATATATATAGACAAACGGCAATAGGATGCATAAGGTGCACTCCAGACGCCAAAGCGGTGGAAAAGGTCGTAAGAATAGACTTCGCGGCAATATGCAGGGTCCTCGTGGAACCACTTAAGTATCAGTCTGTCGCAGCCGAAGAAGCGCTCGCCCGTGGTGTATTCCGTAAACTTCACGCCAAAATGGGCATGATGCCATTTTGCTCCGTTGCGGTGTTTTTCGCCATTGCTACCCTCGGGACGGACGCGCGATGTATTTCCGCGCGGGCGGAGGCCTACGCTGTCGCGGCGAAACTCGTCATTGCCTTTACGGAAGGAAAACGAAGCAGGCACATATAGTCCGTTTTTCTCCCACTTGTCCAAATTGCTCAGGTAGGTGTTCCAGTCGTGTTCGGTCAATGTGATGGTGATTTCGGGCAGGGCATTGATGTCGAAGAGGTACGACAAGTTGCGCAAGGAGGGATTGGTCGTTGCGGAAGAATCGGGTATGTTAGGATTATCCGACGGATTGGTGGCAACACTATCTTTTGGATTATTTGTGTCGGGATTAGGAACTACGGGATTAAACGTATTGCAGGCAGCCAGCCACCCAATAGCCAAGCCGCATAATAATATATGTGTATGTGTTTTCATTCTATCACAAATCGTATCTGTTTGAAATGATATGTCCGTGTTTCGCCCTTTTCGGTCAGCAAGACCAACTCTCCCTGCGGGGTAATTCCCTGAATCTCAGCGCGGAAAGCCCCTTCTGCACTTTGCGCAATAGCAGTAGGGACGAGGCTCACCTCACGCTCTACATACGGATACATCCCTCGGCGGCGGTAGAGGTAGGACATATAGGTGTCCTGCAAAGTCTGTAAGGGCACATTCTGCCACCTCTTCAGAACCGCCAAATACTCCTCCAAGAGGTTTTCCACATCGTATTCTTTGCCCGAAATCTGCTGCATAGAGATAGGATTGGGCGCGGGACTCAAGAACTCTAACTGATTCACATTCAGCCCGATACCCACTATCGAATAGGCTATTTTGCTGCCCACAAGGGTATTCTCCACCAATATGCCCGCCAGTTTCTTGTCGCCATAGTAGATGTCGTTGGGCCATTTGATAGTCAGCCCTTCGGCAGGCAAATACTTCAGGAGCATCTCCACCATTGCCACCGATACCCACATCGTGAGACGGAATTGCTCCGCCGGGGACACTTCGCAACGCAACAAAGTGGAAAAGAGCAAGTTTTTGCTATCCTCACTTTCCCAACCATTTCCCGCCTGCCCACGTCCTGCCGACTGATAATCTGTCCGTATCGTATATAAATGGGGCAGCGTGTCGGTGTATTGCTCACGGAGGAGCGTGGAAGTACTATTTGTTTGCCTGATATACATCGAGCAGGTATTTTTCGATCACGGTTTGTATATTGCGTGCTTTGCCGGGTGCACTATTAATGAGAATAGCGAACACCCATTTCTCTCCATCAGGCATATCGATATAGCCTGCGAAATTCTTTGTGCCGGAGATAGTTCCGCTCTTGGCGTGTATTCTGCCCTCCAATTCCGTACCACGGCACAGGCTCTTGAGGGTACCTGTCTGTCCGCTCACCGGCAAGGACCGGAACCACACATCGGCATATTTGCTATGCGCCATATAACGAAGGAGTTGCACAAACGTGGCAGCACTCACAGCGTCTTGGGGAGCCAAACCGCAACCGTCTTTGACGAGAGAGGTGCTTACGTCCACCCCTCGTCTTCTCCAGAACTCCAGCAAAAAATCGCACGAGTTGTGAATGGTAGCGGGCGTGGCATACTGCAATCCGAGATAACGGAATATCGCCTCCGCATATAGGTTGTTACTATTGATATTGGTCTCCACAATCAGTGCGCCCAACGAGTCGGACTTGTGCGCATAGATGAAATTGCGCGGCGGCAAAAGGGGGTTATAATCCGCCACATAGTGCGCCGGCATCTTCACCTGTATTCCGGCCTGCAACAAACATTGCTGCAAATGTTGTGCCAAGAGCAACCCCGGGTTGGGTATGTCTCCTTTCACGCCGAAAATACCTAATTTGCTCGGAATACTCCCCGTCAGGTATCGCTCGTTGCTGAACGGCAGTCCGCTCACAAAGGCTCCATCATAGGTTATATTTGTACAGCGTATATGGTTGATAAACTGCAGGTTAGGATACAACGGCTCTGTACGTGTGACTTCCGCTATCGTCCCTACTGCGCCACTCTTGAGCACGATATTCATTGTGTTCGCCATATAGTTGATGCCGAAGACACCGGGTGCGTAGTAATTGCCTGCATCTTCGCAAAGCCATGCGGGATTGGTTGCCTCAGCATCGAATGCACTCATATCGGCAATAATACTTCCCTCTATTCGTCGTATGCCCGCTGCCTGTATGGCACGCACCCAACGTGGCAGAAACGATCGCCGTTTGTCGCCCAACGATGGGTCCCCCTCGCCACGGATATACAAGTCGCCATACAGCACGCCCTTCTCTATTTTTCCAGTATATTCCAATGTGGTCGTAAACCGAAAATCCGCGCCTAACGTCTCCAAAGCCGCGCCGGTAGTGAGCAGTTTCATCACGGAAGCAGGCGGCACGACATGCTCGGAACGATATTCGTCTATTTTCTCTCCGGTGGTCATATTCTCCACCAAGACGCTCATATTCGCCTTTCCTGTGATAGGATTTTCCGTCAGCAAGGTAACGGATAACAATATAGAAATTAGTCCAAACATATATAAACAAAACAAAAGCCTGCAAAGTTACACAAAATATATGGAATACGCAACCCCACCCTTTTTTCAGCGCAAGAAACGGCCTTATCACAAATCCTATTCATTACGCGCAAAAGCGGGTGTGTTTTCTATATTTTGCCATCGTTTTATGCCATTTTGGAATACGCATTTCTTTCCGATTTGCATAATTCACAGAAAAGCAGTAACTTTGCACGCTTTTTGTCCCGCTCAAAAAGGGACAATTCCGTTCATATATTAAAATCGTATCCGCTTTGAAAAAATCAGAGATAATCATTTTTGTTTGCTTGTCGCTCTTTCTTCTGCTACCATCGCTGCTAGGCGTATTTATGGCTCAGGACCTGCTCACGGTGGGACAGCATTGTATCTATCTTATTACCGGCCTGATGGTATATGCCCTCGGCTTATGCGTCTTTCGTCGCCGCACTTTTTTCTATGTGGCGTCTGCATCTTTTCTCTTTTCGGCAATAGAGATTGTTCACCTCATAATGAACCACGCCACCACCTCCCTCTTGTTTGTCTTCACCGTCATCAAATCCGAGCCGCGTGAGTTTAAGGAACTATGCACTACGTACTGGTTCGTTGCACTCATTTTCTTTGTACTTTGGGGCGTGTACTTTTATCTCAACCACCGCTTAATTGCCCGTGAATACATTGCTCCGCGAAAATGGCGAATGGTTGCTTTGTACATTATTTTACTATTCTTCGCGACTGATATTATTGCCCTAAAACTACGCCCGAAGTTACGCAATGAGTTCAGCGTCCGCAATATAGATCTCCGCACCTCTGCTTGGGTTGGCTCGGAAAAGGTTTGCCCTCTCAATATCCTGTTAGCCTGCTACCACCTCTCGGCTATGGCTTACGATATACAGCAGCAGAACAAGTTGCTTGATGATTTCAGTTTCGGCATCCCCCGTATGCAAGGCAACGATTCTACCATCGTGGTACTGCTCATCGGAGAGACTTCCCGCTATGATCATTGGTCGGTCAACGGTTATGAACGTGCGACATCTCCCCGTTTGGCAGCACGCGGCAAACAGATTGTATCGTTCGATAGTTGCTACTCCATTGCCAACCTCACCACCGTATCGGTGCCGTTTATGCTCTCTCGTGCGACCCCGCAAACGCAAGAAGTCTATACGCACGAGAAATCGGTGGTGGACGCTTTTCAAGAAGCAGGTTATGAGACCGCCTGGATAGCCGATCAGAGTTTTAACAACCATTTCCTCCACCGAATCTCCTCTCATTGCGACTACACCGCCTATATTCCTCCTTCGGAAGCCCCTGTTTTTGTGGATACTGTGTTGCTTGCGCCTTTGCGGGAAGTACTCTCCGCCAACCACCAACGCCAGATGATTGTGCTGCACTCGCTTGGTTGCCACTTCAAGTACTCAGAACGCTATCCTGATGATTTTCAGGTATTCACACCCGATATGAAGGGCATGAGCCTAAGGGATCTATTGGTGAATGTGGATATTGCCGACGACGGCAAAGTGTCTTGGCGCAATCTCCGTCCGGAGAACATTGCCGCTTTCCGCAATATGAAAGCCATACTCATCAACTCCTACGACAACGCCATCCACTTCACCGACTATTTTATCGACTGCGTCCTATACGAGTTGGAGCAGACAGGTCGCTCTGCGGTGCTTGTCTATGTAGGGGACCATGGTGAGAACCTGCTTGACGATGAGCGGAATATGTTTTTGCATGGTACATTCTCCGGCTCGTACTATGAATACCACGTGCCACTATTCATCTGGACATCGGGGGCCTACCGCCGTCAGCACCCTGATCGGGTAGCGGCCATACAAGCGAACCGCCACAAGAAACTATCCACTATGTACCTATTCCATAGCCTGCTCGACTTGGGAGATGTGCCGTACAGCCTCATCGACTCTACCCGTTGTATCGACCGCACCGCTATGCAAGCCGCGTCCGTAGTCTATGGGTTGGACGCCAATATGCACGCATACCCTATTCCT
>USNU01000087.1 GCA_900556095.1 uncultured Bacteroidales bacterium
AATATTTACTTTACCAGCAGGGCGTATACGCCGTAAAACAAACAAGGCTGCCGATAAGGGCAGCCTTGTTGCGACGTTATGTTTTGGAACGGGATTAGCCGTTAACTTTTGCCATGTGGGCGATGAGGTCGAGGACTTTGTTAGAGTAGCCGATCTCGTTGTCGTACCAAGAGATAACTTTTACGAAAGTATCTGTGAGGTAAACACCTGCATTAGCATCGAAGATAGAGGTCAGTTTGCAACCGAGGAAGTCGCTCGAAACCACTGCATCCTCAGTGTAACCGAGTACGCCTTTGAGTTCGCCTTCGCTAGCCTCTTTCATAGCAGCGCAGATATCCTCTTTGGTAGCGGGTTTAGCCAAGTTGGCAGTAAGGTCAACAACCGATACATCCAAAGTCGGAACACGCATCGAGATACCGGTGAGTTTGCCGTTGAGTTCAGGAATAACTTTACCTACAGCCTTAGCAGCACCAGTAGAAGAGGGGATGATGTTGCCCGAAGCAGCACGACCACCACGCCAGTCTTTGAGCGACGGACCATCAACGGTCTTCTGGGTAGCGGTAGTAGAGTGAACGGTAGTCATCAAACCATTAACGATACCGAATTTGTCGTTGAGGACCTTAGCGATAGGAGCCAAGCAGTTGGTTGTGCAAGAAGCGTTAGATACGAACTGGGTACCCTTAACGTACTTGTCGAAGTTAACACCGCAAACGAACATAGGAGTATCGTCTTTGGAAGGAGCGGACATAACTACATATTTAGCACCAGCGTTGATGTGAGCTTGTGCTTTCTCTTTGGTAAGGAAAAGACCAGTGGACTCAACAACATACTCAGCGCCAACTTCGTTCCAAGCGAGTTCGTTAGGATCTTTGCAAGCAGTTACACGGATAGCCTTACCATTGACGATAAGTTTGCTATTCTCTACATCAGCCTCGATAGTACCCTCGAATGCACCATGCATGGTGTCATACTTGAGCATATAAGCCAGATAATCAACAGGGCAAAGGTCGTTGATACCAACGATCTCGATGTCGTTACGAGTTTGAGCAGCACGGAATACGAAACGTCCGATACGGCCAAAACCATTAATACCTACTTTTGTCATAATCGTATAAAATAAAAAATGATTGTTAGTTTACTTCACGATTGGACAATTGACAATTTGACAATTATCCCTTTTCGGACTGCAAAATTACGTCTTTTTTGCGGAATATGGAAATTTTGCCACCATTATCTGTATTTTGTCAGTTAGGTTTTGCAAAAAGAGAAGACTATTATGGGGCAGGTAGTGCAATGTTTCCTATGCCGCAAGCGGCAAGAAAAATGGAAGAAAATCTAACAAAAGATGTCCTACGCACCTGCTTCGTCGAAATGGGCTTGCGACATTGAAACTCGCAACGCGAGTTTAGGTCGCCGCCATTTCTCCTCTCTCCACAAAATGAAATAAATTTTGCGGAGCCTCATTGGTGCGAGAGAAATCAAAGAAATAAAAGAAAAAAGACTTGGTGCCAACTAACGGATAAACGCCCGGCAAAAACGGCTTTATCCTTCGTGTATCCTTCGTATATCTCTCGTAGAACACAAACAAAAGGCAGCCGAATACGGCTGCAGCGGAGACAATGGCAGTCCGCAGCGGAAACTACAAAAAAACTGCGAGGTATTCCTGTTCAGGTTGTCCGGGGGTGGGAATAAGTTCTATAGTAGGGAGGGAGGGGACAGATTGAGGGGGATTGGTAGCAGAGAGCAGACCGAGGGCGGAGAGATCCATAATGATAGAATAGCCCGAGCGGGCGATGATATGGCGGGCGGAGAGAAGTGCCGCAGCGAGGTCGGCGTCGTTGAGGTGCGGCACAAGAGTGATATTTGCGTGCGAGAGGCACGTGGCGGGACGCTCTACTTTTCCCTGTACGACAAGCACCCGCTCCTGTGAATGGGCATAGCGGTTGAGGATGTGCTCTTCGAGCAGGGTGCGCTGGGGTTCCAACCCGCTTAAGACAGCGACTACATCATAGTGCGCATAGCGGCTTTCGACGGACATTCCGACACAGCCTGCGAAACGAGAAAGCGCCCCGATATAGCGGATGGGTGTTTGGAACGAGACGGGGGTACTGAGTATGCCGCTGAGGGTATGGTCGGAGGTATCGGGTACCCACACTTCGGCAAAATGCCGATAAACTGCCGCGTGAAGGCGGCCGGCGAAAGGGGACAGCCACTGCCACGGACGGGGGAGAAGGATATGGAGTTGGTGGGTGATATAGACGCACTTTGTTTGACCGGAAAACAATCCGAAACGGTTGTCGGAGATGACAAGGTCGAAATGTTCGGCTTTCAGGTACCTGTTGAGCAGACGATGGTCGCGGATGGAAAAACGTATCAGTCGGGGTATGGCACGAAGCATAGCGCCGACCTGACTATTCCCCGATGAATACGTGAGACGGAGAGGGGCAAGAGGCAACACACGCAGGTTGGGGAAATGATGACGGAGCAAAAGCAGGCTATCGCCATCACCGCCAAGAACCACCTCATCGCCAGCAGCGAGGTGGCGGCGAACAAGCGGGACACAACGCGAGGCATGCCCCAATCCCCAGTTGAGTGGTGCGATAAATACCCTCATAATAATTATGAATTAGGAATTATGAATGATGAATTGAGAGCATATATTTCCATAATTCTTCATTAAATCAGGCACTTATGATGACCTTATACCCCTTGGCGATGAGGGGGGCGGCAATGGCTTCCATCTCGTCGCGGGAGAGTTTCTCCAAAGTCTTCACCGGCGTGGCACGGTCGATGACATATATCATGATTTCGCGCGGACGGAGACGCTCCACAGCAGCATACCAAGCGTTGAGTTCCTCGGGGGTGGTATTGTCGATGGTTTTGCCGAGATATTCACCGCGAAGGAAACAAGTCTGGAGGATAAAATCGCCATCAAACTGATTGAGATACTGCTCTATTCGACTGACAGTCAGGGCGTTATTAACCGGTTGGTCGATACGTCGCATAGTCTCGTCGATAGCCGAATCGAGTTTGAGGATACGATTGTCGCAGAGGCGCAATGCTTCTACTACATCGGGACGGGCAAGTTGTGTAGAATTGCTCAGCACAGACACTTTCGCCGCAGGAAAATAGGTATTGCGCAGCGACACCGTATCTTGTATAATAGGCAGAAAATCAGGGTGTAGTGTTGGCTCACCATTGCCACTGAAAGTGATAACATCGGGGGTAGTGCCTTCGGCTTTCAGGGTCTGCAACTTGGTTTCGAGTGCCTGTCTGACCTCTTCGCGCGTAGGCAGAACAGGGTGAGAGACCGGCTGATTGAACCCACACTCGCAATAGACACAATCAAACGTACAGAGTTTGTGCTGCAAGGGCATCAGTTCCATGCCCAACGATATTCCCAGACGGCGGGAATGAATCGGACCATAGACAATTTCGGGGAAAAGCATTGCGGTTAATTATGAATTATGAATTATGAATTATGAATTACAAGTGTTGAAATCCAACAAGGCATATAATTCTTCATTCCTAATTCATCGTTAAACAATAACTCGGTTGCCAAGTTGGCGGCAGATGATGTTGCGCACCTCGAGGAGTTGCGATTGGGCTGCCAACTGTGCTTTTTTCTGCTCCCAATCGGAGTCGCCTTTCAGCAGTTGCTCCACCTCGTCGAGACGTATCTCGATAACCGTCAGTTTGATTTCCAAGAGAAGACGGTTGACCAATTTGTCCAATTGCTCGGCAGGCTCTTCCTGTTCCACCTCCTGCACCACGTTTTCGGAGATACTCTGTTTGGAGTAGATCCGGCTGAGTTGGTATCGGTCGGCGATGAGATCGACCGCCAGACTGCTGACAGCAGGATTGGGATGGAACTTAAAGAACGTCTCCGCCCCAAAGCCTTCATCATGACAATGAGCAAGATACTCGTCGATAACGGTTTGATAGAGCGCATTAGGGGCGGCAATACCATCGGCGGCCAGTTGGGCAATGATATATTCGCCTGCCTGAATCGGCTGCCCGTCTTCCTGCACATAAAGAGTGTGCTCTCCGTGGCGGACGATCACCTGCAGGAGATTACGGTAACTCTCTTCCAATTTGTTCTGCTTCGGAGATTTCTGCGGTTGCGCAATGGTAGTTTCAATAGCCTCAGCATCTTCAGCAAAAGCCGCCATACGCTCCTGCTCTTCACGCTGTTTTTTTGCCTCGTTGGCTTTGTCGCGGCGCAAGCGTATCACTTCGCGTGTGAGAAGTTGCTCGTTAATCATCAGTTTGTCTGCCGAATCTTTGATATACACCTGTCGGGTAATCATATCGGGGATTTGGGCGATAGACTGCGTGATGTCTTTGATGAGATTGGCACGTTTCTGCGGGTCACCACCTGCCTCCTCCCGCAGGAGTGTTGATTTGAAGCGGATAAAGTCGGTTTGGTGGGATTGGATATATTCGATAAAATCGGAAGCATTGTGGCTCTGTGCGTAGGAGTCGGGGTCTTCACCATCGGGCAGCAGCACGACTTTGACATTAAAGCCCTCTTCGAGGAACATATCAATGCCTCGCAAAGCGGCATGAATACCCGCAGCATCACCATCATAGAGGACGGTGATATTACTTGTAAAACGCTTTATGAGGCGTATCTGGGGCTTGGTGAGGGCAGTACCGCCGCTGGCGACCACATTCGGGATGCCGGACTGGTGCATGGAGATGACGTCCATCTGCCCCTCTACGAGATAGCAGAGGTCTAAACGGGAGATAGCCTGCTTGGCGAGGAAAAGTCCGTATAGTTCGTTGGTTTTGGAGTAAATGAGCGAGTCGGGGGAATTGACATACTTGCCGACATTCTCCTTTTTCTTCATAATCCGCCCTGCAAAAGCCACCGTCTTGCCCGAAACGGTATGAATCGGGAACATCACGCGGTCGCGGAAACGGTCGTAGATACGCCCATCTTCGCTTTTGCCGCAGATGCCGGTACCGATTTTGGTATCGGGATTATTGACGATATACTTTTCAACAAAGCCCTGTTGCTTGAGTGCCTGCGCGAGCGGACTTCCTTTCTCCGGCGAATAGCCGAGTTGGAACTTGCGAATGATATCATCGCGCAATCCCCGCTCCCGAAAATACGACAGACCGATAGCCTGCCCATCGGGAGTATCCCACAGTTGGGACTGGAACCAGCGATTGCAAAAATCGTTGACCACGAACATCGACTCACGGTCGTCCTGACGCTGCTGCTCCTCGGCGGAGAGTTCGCGCTCTTGTACTTCGATATGGTATTTGCGCCCCACCTGCTTGACAGCCTCCACAAAAGAGCATTGCTCTATCTCCATCACGAAACCGATAGCATGCCCCGACTTACCGCAACCGAAACATTTGTAAATACCCTTGCTCGGACTGACAGTGAAAGAACCGGTCTTCTCGTTGTGGAAAGGACACAGACCTATCAAGTTGGCGCCGCGACGGTGCAACGTAACGTAATCACCTACCACCTCTTCTATCTTGGCGGCAGCGAACACACGGTCTATAGTCTCGCGAGGAATCAAGGGGAATTATGAATTAAGAGGCGTAGTCTGTCATTTATCAGACCTGACACATCGTCATCAGTTTCTCCAGAGGTACATACCCAAACGGAGATTCCATTGGTCGAGGCGGCCACGGGTGTAGCGGTCGTTGGCGAAACCCATCTTATTGAAATTGGTCTCTTTGTAGGGATTGACCAATCCGAAATCATATCCGCCACGAAGGAAAAATTGCTGATACTGAAAACCGACACCGACACCCCAAGTGAGGTTGAAACGCTTGAGGTCGCGACTCTGCTCCGAGTCCTTGTAATCCAAAAGCGAGTATCTGTTTTTCTCCGATATGTCGCCATCGAGTTGGCGTTCAAGGACCTTATCCGTCATTGCCACAGCACATTGTATCGACGGACCGGAATAGAGAATGATATAGGTTCCCCCCGCAATCTCGAACTTATACTGCCAATCCACGAATAGTTCCACCTGGTTGTAGGTTGTGCGGACACGCTTCTGCGGATAGTCGCTCAATGTGGACTGACGTTGCCATTGTGTGTTTCCCTGTCCGAAAGTATAGTTGACACCCATGCTGGCACCGAAGCCTTTGACAAACGTGGCATCATACACCAAGCCGACTTTGAATCCGTTGAGTGTCGTAGTATTGACCAACGAATCAGACGGATAGCGCGTTTCGGGCGAGTTGAGACGCAAAACGGGTTGTGCGAAACCTATCTGGAAACCAAATCCTTGCGGCAGATTCTGCGCCCAAGCGACACAAGTGATTAGTGCAATACCAAGTGTAGAGAGTAAGCGTTTCATATTTATTGTAGTTTTCTTTGTTTACGTTATTTGGTGGTTTTGAGTTTGCGGGTAGAGCGTGTAGCGGGTTTCTCCTGCGGGATATCTGTTGCCGATGCGGTTTCGGG
>USNU01000088.1 GCA_900556095.1 uncultured Bacteroidales bacterium
TCCGTCTTGGTTTCGGCGAGTTTTGCTTCGATAGCCGCAAAGTCCTCCTCTACGCGTAGGCGGTCTTGTGCGTCGATGGCAGCGGGTATACTGTCGAGTTCGGTCTTGGCGCGTGACTTGGTCTGCTTGGTGGTGGCTTGGAGTTCGTCGATGTTCAGTCCGCGGGTGAGCGCGTCCACTACTGCAGGGAACGGCTGTGCGATGGTCTGCTCATCAATGGCCGGAGCAATGGCTTGCAAGGCGGCACGACAGGCTTTCTGCTCCATGGCGGGAATGATACCGATGGAGGAGAGGATAAACCATTTGTCGAGCGGCAGTATGTCCGCAAGTTTGGCATTGTACTGTGCTTTGCTCATAGGCACTTCGTTGACGGCGTACTCGCTCTTTGTGCCTTTGCAGACGAGTTCGGTAGTGCCACGGGGTTTGACCCATTCCTCTTTGAGCGTACGTTCCACGATGAGTGGATTGCCGTCGAGTTCGATGTAAAGACGAACGGAGGTGGTGAGTTGGTGTTTGATTTCGTTGGCTGTGTCGTAGGGCTGAACCTTAGGGGTGTTGCCAACGGGGTTCTTGTCGAAGAGACACCACAGGTACGCCTCGAAGATTGTCGATTTGCCACTTCCGTTTCCGCCACTAATGTCGGCACGGTCTCCGAAGTCATATTCGGCTTGGGCTACACCCTTAAAGTTCCGCAGTTCCATACGGATGAGTTTGATTGTTTTCATTTGTCGGGATGATTACTGTTATACATTTTGTTGTAAATGTTCTTGTGATTTCGCTTGAAGCGTTCTATCTCGCTGCGCTCAATACGTACCTGTCCTGCATACTCGTAGGATTCGATGAAGCCACGCCGGCGGAGGTTGTCGATTGTTCCCTCGGATATTCCGAGAGCCTTGGCTGCCTCTTTCTTGGTGTATGGTTCTTCGGCAGATGCCTTGGCTGCGAGTTCGGCTTGGTAGCGTCCCTCACGCAAGCCCTCTGCGAATGTCTCCTCTCGGTCGTCGTGGAGATACTGCAGGAGTGTCTGACTGTCGATTAGTACCATGGTGCGTGTCTCTGCAAGTTGTTGAAGAGGTGTCATGGCTGTGCGATTTTTGTGATTGTACGTTCCAGTTTCTGATTGGCGAGGTTGATTTCTTTGCGAGCTTGTGCTACGTAGGCAAGCCATTCTTCTGTAACGGCTTTCTCTCCATCAGTGAATTTGTTAATGTCAGTCTTACGGAGTGCACGCCCAAGGAGGATTCTTTTGTTTTTGCAACATTCTCCCCATGGGTCTTTTTTGCCTTTCGGCATACTTGCGCGGAGTTCGCGCATCTGTTGAATTGTAGTCATATTCTTGTGTGTTTTAATTATTTGCCCTGTCCCGTATAGTCTGGTCTATGCAAAATCCGATAGCAGCAGTACATATAGTGTACATCGCTATGGCGGCGATGAGGCTCGATGCCCCGCAACCCTGTGAGTACCATTCGATAGTTACACCTGTGCATAAGACTATGCAGATCGCCGCCCAAATCACGCCGTTGATAATACGCTTTGTTTTCATTGTTTTATCTCCTTTCTCGTAGAAATCTCAATAGCTACATCAATGCTCATCGTGAGCAACATGCAATATTCTTCATGTTTAATCACATCCTCAGTATATCTACGCACTGCCTTTCTCAATGTGAGGAGTGCCGCGTCAATCTGTTCTCTGAAGAGTTTCAACTCTTCGTCTGATAGGCATGTAAAATCTTTGTTATTCATAATTTTATTACTTTTGTTTATATTCTATTTGTATATTCGGATATTTTGTTGTATTTTTGCAGATGTTTTTGTTGTTTCGGTTCGTTTGCATTTCGTTTCCTTTTCGTTTGCGGTGCAAAGGTACTACAAATTTTCCGCACCTGCAAATTTATTGCGGAAAAAATGCGGATAAATGTATTATTTCTTTATAAATTGATTATGAGTACACAAAAAGAGAGATTATTCTCATTTATTGATGTTATAGGTTATTCTGTCCGTGAATTCGAAAGGGCTCTGGGTGTATCGAATGGTACGATACGACATTTGAATGACAATTTGAGTGCTAATGTCAAGGCAAAAGTTTCCGCAAAATTTCCGCAACTTAATCAGGAGTGGTTATTGACGGGTAGTGGTGATATGCTGTCTCGACATAATAATATTACGAATGTCAATGTAGATATGGGAGACAGCATACATCATAATTCTGCTCCTGTAGTAGCGCGTGGTGCGAATAAGACTCCTGTTGGTGATATTATTGCGGAAAAAGATAGACAGATTGAAAAGTTGGAAGCCGAGATACAATCCCTCAAGGAGCAGGTGTCTGACTTGACAAAATCTATTCTAAATATAACAACTAAAAATTTCAAACCATGAGAAAATCCGAATCGAAAAAAGGAACGGATTATGACCGTTTTCGCGAGGACTTTATTGTCCTGTTAAGCAAGTCAGAAGCACGTATTGACCGTATCAACGATACGATGCTTAAATTAATAGAATCAACAAACGTAATCGTTCGAAACCAAGAGTATATTGCCAATGAATACATTCGACAAATCAGTAAGTTGCAGATAAATAGAGATGACATATTGCAGGAAAACAAAATACTCATACATATACTCGATAAGATTACTTTTAGTGGTACGACAAATGTGAATATTAATAAAAACGATGAATAATGAAAAAGATTCTTTCACTCATTGTGGCTGTAGTGTCAACGTTCTCCTTTGCTGCCGCTCAAGAGTACAAAGTGGAGGGCAACTCTATCGTCTTTACAAAAGTAATGGAGGATACAGGTAAAAGCATTACAGAAGCACACGACGCTTTAGAGTCGTTCTTTGCCTTGCGGTACAACGATGTAAATTCCACAGGGAAACTAAACCAACCGGACCACCTTATTTACAAGGGGTTGTTTATGAATGTACATACCTATTCTATGGGTATGTGGGTCAATGATATTCCGCACACGGTAGATGTCGCCATTAAGGATAATCGTGTGCGCGTCAAGGTAACGATTGAAGAGGGAGTGTGCCGTGGTACACAGAGCCCGAACAGGTACACGTACCTTATCGCTGAAGCACCGCCTATTAAAAACGATGCAAAGAATGTCCTGAAGAGTGTGGCTATCAAGACATTTGACGCAACGTGTGTGCGTATCAATGCTCTATTTGCCGACATTGAAAACTCATTGCGCAATGCTACAACGGAGGAGGATTGGTAATGGAGTATGGACTGATATATGGCTTGACCAATCCTTATTTCAAAGGTATGGTCAAGATTGGGCTGACGCACAGCCTTGATATTTCAAAACGCATCCACGTACTCAACACGGCTGCGCCAAAGCCATTCGAGTGTGCTTTTGCCTACAAGGTGCCGCACGACAGGTTGTATGCCATCGAGCACGTTCTGCACGAGACGTATGCTGACAAGCGGGTTGGCACAAGTGAGTTCTTCGAGATTGCGCCTACCAAGGTGGACAAACTGATGCTTGCGCTTGGTAAGTTCGAGCCTATGAAGACTATGGTGCAGGACACGATTGATGCGGAGGTGGCAAAGCACAAGTCGCCGAATATGGACTTCTTCAAAATGGGGCTGCAGAAAGGAGACACGCTGGTGTTCGCAAAAAATGCAACTGTCGTTTGTGCTGTGGTCTCCAATAAGAAAGTCTTGTATAATGGTGAGGAGTATTCTTTGTCGGGACTGACACATAAGTTGCTCGGAACAAAGTATGCTGTACAGCCATCGCCATATTGGAAGACTGCCGATGGCGTGTGTCTCTCTGCCTTATACGTAGAATACGTAAAGCGTGAGGCTGCTGCGCTTGCGACTTTGCACGCTCAAGTGTCCGATTCTGCAAAAAACATACCTACTATATTATAGTTATGCGTAGTGAACAACGAACCGAGATAGACAAACGCTTTCTGAAAGCGTACCGTATTTTGTATGCTGATGAAAAAGTACATTTGAAAAAAGAGTTCTGCGAAAAAGTAGGACTGCTGCCGCAGAACTTCTCTATTCTTGAGCGTGGCGACCTCTCTTGCACAGTAGATAATATCTACAAACTTTCCACTGTGTTCGGTGTCTCCCTTGAGTGGATATTTTTCGGAGAGGGAGAGTTTTATAAGGCACGGAACTAATGGCAACTTTGCAGTATCGGCTATCTTCACGCGTCTCCAACGGAAAGGCGGAGGTATTGGTGCGGTTCTACGATGGCGAGTTCTCTCAGCGTGCCAAGAGCCATATCTACTGCCCCGTGTCCATATGGAGTGCAGAAGAGGGCATGCCTGTTATGCCGAAACGTGCTAATGCCGATGTTGCCGAAATCAGTGAAGCACGGCAGAAATTAGACCGGCTAAAAGAGTATGTATTCTCTCGTTGGTTTGCAGAGCAGTACGACACCTACTCGGGGTGGCTACAGGAGGTTGTTGATGATTGTTTTACGCACAAAAAATCAACATCGCACAAGACGCTCCGTGAGGTGTATGAGGAATATAAAAAAACGAAGAACCTTGATGAGGCTACAAAGCGACAATATGATGTATTGCTCTCTGCTCTTGAGCGTTTCGACAAGAAGCGGATATGGTATGCTGATAAAGTGACGGTACAGGATATCGATGCTTTCTGTGCTTTCTTTCGTTACGAGAAGACAAAGAAAAAGGCTATCCAACGTTCACAAAATACCATTACCGGCAAACTCAAACGTTGGCGTGCGTTGCAGAACTTTGCCGTCCTACGTGAGTATGCGAAGACATCTCCATTTGCACACTATACCATACCAGCGGAGGTCTATGGCACGCCTATATTCCTCACTATTGAGGAGCGCAACAAGTTGTATACCTTTGACGATCTTACGCCTGCCTTGCGTGTACAACGTGACATTTTTGTCTTTCAATGTCATGTTGGTTGCCGTGTTTCCGACTTGATTAGTCTCACCAAAGACAGCGTAACACAGGACGGCTTTCTGCAGTACATTCCGCAGAAGCAGCGCAGGCGTGTCCCGCTTACTGTCCGTGTCCCACTATCGCAAACAGCGCAGGAAATTATTCAACGATATGCGGACCACAATGGCTGTCAACTCCTGCCGTTTATTCACCCTAACAACTACAACGAGGCTATCCATCAGTTTATGCGTCTTGCCGGACTTGACCGTATTGTAACGATACCCAATAAACTGACTATGCACCCGGAATATAAACCGCTGTGGGAGGTTACGACTTCGCATACTGCCCGCAAGACTTTTATTGAGGCTATGTTCCGTGAGACCAAGTCGGAGCGCATAACCTCTGCCTTTACAGGACATGCGGACGGCTCTCGTGCTTTCAGCCGCTACACCGATGTGGACGACGATATGAAGCGTTCTATTCTCTCTCGTCTTGACAACAAAAAGTTATGACGGAATTTTGACGGAATTTCGTAAAAACGCTTGTTAATGTATGATAGTGAACCATTATATAAATTTTGCCACTTTGAGTATGTACTGCCTATTTCTATGTTATGGGTTATTATGGTCTAACAAACAACCTGCTCCCAGCGGGGTCACAAAGAAAATGCTATGATTATCCTTTTGCGGTAGTTGTAGCATTTCTTTTTTGCATACATCAAAGAAAATACGTACCTTTGCAAAATAGTATCAAAAAGCGTTGACACACGACAAAATGCCGACACACTATGATTCGACAATACTTTTATTTGGCACAATGGTTTGTGCGGGCACGCTTCTTCGGGCGCAAGGCACCGCTACAGACAGTTCTTTTTATTACCGACAAATGCAACCTGCGTTGCAAACATTGTTCTGTGTATGGCAGTGCGGGCTACCGCCAACGCACATTCGATGATATTCTCGGCGATATGCGCTATGCCTATGCGCAGGGGTCACGATTTATAGACTTGGAGGGCGGTGAACCCACGCTTTGGCGGGAAAAAGACAGAACTATCAACGATATCATTGATGCAGCCAAGCAAATCGGGTTCTTCTCGGTGACGGTTACCACCAATGCGCAACAGGACTTCTCGTGGATACACCCCCACTCTATTTGGGTATCAATGGACGGCGTAGGCAAATATCACGACAGCGTGCGCGGAGAAGGCACATTTGCACGCCTTGAGGAGAATATTCGCCGCTCCGGACAGAAACATATCTGCGTGAATATGGTGGTCAATACGCTCAACTGCGATTCGTTGGACGCGGCTATGGAGTATGTAAAAAACAACCCCGCCATAGAGCAGATTTCCATCAATTTCCACACGCCTTATCCGGATACGGAATACTTAATGATAGCGCCGGATAAAAAAGCAGAGATTATCGACCGCGTCATCGCATACAAACACCGCGGTTATCCAATCATGAATAGTTATTCCGGACTCAAAAAG
>USNU01000089.1 GCA_900556095.1 uncultured Bacteroidales bacterium
TCCCCCTCATACTCCACGCTTGCGGGCACAACCACCTCGCCGCTGTAGGAAACATAGTTCTGGTCTCGGTAGGTTACCGTGGCGGTATGATTACTGCTGTTTAGGTCATAATAGATACCGTCTATCTTCGCCGTATAACCCCACGCGGCGACTACCTCTGCCAAAAGCAAACAAAAGGACAAAAGTCTTCTCATAAATGTAAAGTATATGGAATAATCCCGGTTATGAATAATCAGTTGTAGTATATCAATTGTGTCGTATTATTGTGGTTATTGTACACAAGTTGATAAGGGAGTGTACAAAACACCGTGCAAAGTTACAAAAATATCTTGATATTTCAAAATAAAAACAAATGCATGCCCCTTGCAATAGGTTCTGCCTTCCCCCGAAATCGCAAATACTCGCCGTCTTTTCTTCCCCCACGAAAAACTACTTCCTGCTATTTCCCCGCTATCCTCTCGCTATCTTCCCGCCGACCTCACGCCGACAACTACGGTATTTTTACGGTATTTTTACGGTAGATATACGATAGATACACGATAGATAATCGGTATATTGTACTACCCACGTAATACCCTGACAATACGCTCGCCGTGTCTTTGTCGTCCTCTTGTCCGTATCATAAATAATTTGTCTCTTGCTCCCCAATACCCGTACCTGTGCCATCTGCAATCCCTATCGGGACTCCGTTGCGCCAATGCATCGGCGCACTATGGATGCTTTCGTATCGGCGGCTGCCTCGATAAGAAAGTTGATTTTGTATGCAAAGCAGATGCGTTTTTGCGTGAAAGTATGAGTTTGTGGGGAAAATATGGTTTTGAGCGGAAATTATAAAATCCATAATATGGCACTCAATGCCCCATTCCTGCCTTGTTAATCCAAGAATAAAATATTCTGACTTTTTTGCCCATATTTACGGTTATATTATATGGTATATAAAGACGTATATTTATGCAAAATGAAAGTTTTTTCTTTTTTTTTGTGTCATTTTGTTGCGCAGTCTATTATTTTTATATAACTTTGCAGCGTTTTATGGTATTTGTCTGTCGTTTTTATCTTGCTTGTTGTTGCTTTCCTGCTTAGGAATAATAAACATAACTAAATGAATATCACACATATATATGGCAAAAAAATAAGTTTTTATAGTTAAATTTATCATAATATGAGGCTACAAAAGGAACTACTGATTTTCGGCTTGGCAATGGTTGCGGCGGTATGTGCGTATGCTCAAAACGTAACAATCCCGTATTCTATGAGTTTTGAGGAAAATGCTTCTGAGGCGTTGGATTTGTCTCAGAACTGGGTCCTGAATGCCGGTAGTCAGTCTGCTGCGTGCAACGACCGTTGGATGGTTGGCAATTCTGTACATAGTGATGGGCGGCGTTCGCTCTATATCGTGAGCAGTGATACGCTAACAGTACCGTGTTTTGGCAAACCGGCTAACCTGCAGTTCGCATATCGGGATTTTAAGTTGCCCGCCGGGTCTTACTATTTGTCGTTTGATTGGCTGAATGCCGCCAATGCAGATGCCGCATTGTATGTGGGGTATGTCATGTATTCTAACCCGACCGTGGGGGCTGTATCGTATATTACGGCGAATGCGAATAGCGGAGTTATGCCCTCGGCACTGACCAATGTGAATAACTCGGGCGCACTATATGGGCAATCTACATGGCAGCAATACACTTTCGCCAATACGCTCAATGTATCTGCTACTTCCTCCAACACTTTACGTTTCTATGTGGCATGGGCTAACAAAGGAAATAGCGTATTGGCGGATTCTGTTTTTGGCGCGTGCGTGGATAATATCCAGATTGTGGACTCGCGTGTTAAACCTGCAAAGAATATTGTGGCAACATCTATAGCCTGTGATACTGTATTGCTCACATGGAGCGGTTCGGCAGATACCTACATTGTCCAGTATCGGCCGGTGGGATCAAATACGTGGAGTACTGTTAATTACACACCGTCAATGGGAACGTCTGCTCTCATTGAGGGACTGGACGAGGGAAGTTATAATTTCCGTGTTCGTAGTATCTCCTATGACAAAGACGGCAAGGCTATGTATGGTGCTTATGCCTACTATCAGGGAGAGTATCTTGTGTATTGCGCAGACCGGCATTGTTTGTCGTATTTCGATTTGCACGGTGCGAATGTGGTATGTACGTACGGCGAGACCGAGTATATGGGGAGTTTGCAATCGAATTTGCAGGCACCTTTTGCGAATGTGGGCATTATCGACTATGGTGCAGAATCCAACCTGAGCCGTCATACGGTTTGTTGGGACAGGACAGCCACCGACCCGCGGACGGAAGGCCAACTGCGTATAGTGCCTTCGGATGCCCTCGCTTCCGTCCGCTTGGGCAACTGGGAAGTTGACGGTGAGGCGGAGGGTATCACCTATACGATGACGGTGGACTCGGCATATAATATATTGCTGTTGCGTTATGCAGTTGTGCTGCAAGACCCGAATCATGACGAGGACGAACAGCCGCGTTTTACGATAGAGATATGTGATGCCAACGGGCAGAAGATTGATCCTGTCTGCGGCTATATCAATTTTGCTGCCGATGCCACGCGCAGCGGTTGGCATACTACCGGTAGCGGTTACGACCAGGTAACGTGGAAAGACTGGACTACGATAGGTCTGAATCTGACGGACCATGCCGGTCAGACGCTTACCATCCGTCTGGCTACTTACGATTGTACGTTGAGCGGACACTACGGCTATGCCTATTTTACGATGGATTGTACCGGTGCAACAATAGAAACCATCGGCTGCGGTTCGGACACTCACTTTGCTGCGGAGGCTCCGGCGGGATTTGCCTATCGATGGACCACCCAAGACGGTACGGTCGTTTCCACACAGCGTACGCTCGATACATACTCCACCGACTCAGTGGAATATACCTGCCGTTTGTCTAATTTGGAAAATGCGGATTGCTGGTTCGAACTGAAAGTGCTGGCTCTGCCTAAATTTCCTATGTCGGACGGTACATGGTCTTATACTCCGGTGGACTGCAAAAACAGGGTTACCTTCAAGAATCGCAGTTATGTACAGACACGCTACAATGGCGAGGTGCATGAGGACCATTCTGCGAACCGTATGGGATTCCGCTGGGATTTCGGAGACGGAACCGAGTCTTTGCAGCCTGATTGTACACATGATTTTCCAGCCGAAGGCGGTACTTTCGCCGTATCCCTTTCCACGTGGTTGGCAGAGGAGGCGGCGGATTGTATCAGTGATACGGTTTTTGTGGTTACGATACCGGCAATCGGTGATACGGTGGTAAAAGACACGGTGGATATTTGCGATGGGTCGTATTACGATTTCGGCGGAACGAGATATACCGATGCCGGTGATTATGCTTACGATGACCTGAGTGATGCAGGGTGTAATGTGCATCATACCTGCCATCTGCGGGTTCATCCTACCAATGAAAATCCCTTGCCCGATGTGGCTTTGTGCTATGGAGATACCTATTGTCTTAATGACACGGTGTGCTATTTGTCCCCTAAAGATGGCTTGTTCCGTTATACGTTTGTCAATCAGTATGGCTGCGATAGTGTGGTAATAGCCAATATCCGCTATGCCGATGAGATTATTCCGGTCTTGGATATCACTCAGATGTCTGCTGATATAGACGAGGCTACGGTTCTGATTGGCGGTTCGGGCTACACCTACTATACGATTAATGGAGGTGCACAACTTACAAACCCTTTATTCACAACTACGGAAGCCGGAGACTATAAATTCTCATTCTATAACGATTTGGGCTGTGTGGATTCTGTGTCGGTGAATATCAAATCGCCTTGTCTGCGTAATCGCTTGTTCCAACGCTGGAACGACATCGTGGCAATATACAACAATGAACACATGCACGATTCGTTGGAATTTGTGTCCTATCAATGGTTCGAAAATGACACTCTGATAGAGGGAGCAACACAATCATACTACTGCGCTCCCTCCGGACTGACCATAGGCGCGGAATATGCGTGCCGGGTCGGTTTCGCAGATGGTACTACGGCTATGATCTGCCCGTTAGTGGCAGAGAACCTGGTGCATACGCCCAACCAAGTATCTGTGGCTCCTACGGCTGTTCCTGTTGGCGGAAATACTCAGGTCTATGTTCCGCAAGAGGGCAAGGCTGTATGCTATAATAGTGTAGGGCACAAACTTTCAGAGTGCCGGTTGAGCGCAGGAAATAATACACTCGCGCTAACATCACTGCAACGGGGTGTGTACATCCTGCAAGTATCTCTCTCCGAGGATGTTGCAACGTACCGTCTGACTATACAGTAAGGTCGCATAGTATCGCTATAATTTTCCTAATAATACAAATAAAAATTGTTTTGCCGATGAAACATTTTTTACACCTTTCGCTCATCTTATCTTTGTTCTTGTCTTTCTCTGCTTTTGCAGATGCTGCGCCGCAGAAAAAGAAAAAAGACAATACTTGGTACACCCAAGGCCCGGATATTCACTATCTCACTATGTGGGGTGGTGCGGGCTATTCCGGCTTGGTCGGCAACTATAGTACGGCTCCTTTGGGAGAAAACACACGATTCGCTGAAACATTTCAACAGCGTTTTATCGGCGGTGGCGGCGGACTCCTGGGCGTTGGCTATGAGTTGCACCATAATCGCTTCCTGTTTTCGGTAG
Organism: uncultured Bacteroidales bacterium; assembly: GCA_900556095.1. Lineage (GTDB taxonomy): Bacteria > Bacteroidota > Bacteroidia > Bacteroidales > Paludibacteraceae > Colicola. The sequence goes on from USNU01000089.1 coordinate 4,664, forward strand.
GACCGGAATTACGCTTCTTCTCCTCACGCAATAATATCGCATACACTGCCGATGTTATTCGGGATGACTATGCCACAATTACGCAACATTACCTCTTTGATGATTATAGTGAGACACAAGCCGTAGGACAGGTGATGGTCCCCATTATGTTTGGTGGTAATTTTGAACGCTATTATTTCTTGGCTGGGGCAAAAGTAGGCTACACTTTTATGGGAAATTATACCCAACATGGTGGCCTCACCACGTATGTTACGGAGCATTTGGCAATAGATGATTGGATGGAACAAACCGCCCACAACTGGAAAACCGCAGACATTGACGAGCACCCGCTTTATACCGGTGGTAATAAGGGTAAAAATAAATGGGGATTGGACATCGCTCTATCGGCAGAGTTTGGCGTCAATCTGAATGAGTTCTTCTCGGACGAATGGAATAAACGAAACGAAGAATCGACTCATCCATGGCGTATGCGGGTAGGCGCATTCATCGATTATGGTATGCCGATATTGTCCTCTTCTGATAAGCAGGAAGGCAACCATTTTGCGGATGTCCCTGTAATTAATGAATTAGGAAATGAACACAACCCCGGTATGTTGACCACCCGTTCGTTGCATCAGACGGATCTGGCGGACAAATCGCTCAGCTCGCTGCTGGTGGGTGTCAAGTTTACCGCATTGTTCCAACTCAACAAGATCAAACAACCGAATCCGCGCATCGTCTTTGTGGCTACGGATATCAACGGGCAGCCCCTCAGGAGCGTCGCTTCGGTGGTTATCAAGAACGAAGACAAACCCAAACAAAAACCCAAAGTTCGTTCGTTGGGGAAACGCAATACCGTTACAGCCCGCTATGCAAAGGCCGACTACTATATGCTGGCACAGGCGGCAGGCTATCTGCCTTCCAATTTTGCGGGGGATACCATCCGTTTGTCGCATACGGTGGATTTGGATACGGTGTATTTCCGCCTCATTCCGCAACCGCGTTTAGTATGCTATGTCCACGATGCGGAGACCGAACAGCAGATTGCGGGTAGTATTTCTTTTGCGAGCCGTACTGCGGAGGGACATAATCGGGATGTTGCCACGGCGGTGGAGCAGCCTGCTGTGGTATCGTTGCACTACGGAGATAGTTTCGATGTCCGCATATCGGCTGCGGGATACCATGGCGACAGTGCTGCCGTAACGCGTCTTACGGATACTGTGCATTACTACCTGCGTCCGATTCATCGTGTGCGCCATGTATTGCTGCTTAAACATATGTATTTCGCTACCGATAAGACGGATATCCTGCCAATCTCGGATTCCGACTTGAATATCTTATACAATTTCTTGACAGAAAACCCCAAAGTACGTGTGTTGATAACGGGACATACGGATTCACAAGGGTCGGAGTCGCATAACCAAGTATTGTCCGAAGGACGTGCCAATAGCGTGAAAGAGGCTATGATTGATCGCGGTATTGATCCTTCCCGTTTGGAAACAAATGGTAAAGGTGAAAGCGAACCGATAGATACGAATGATACCGAAGAGGGACGTCAAAACAACCGTCGTGTACAAATTACCGTGTTGAATGCCGATGAGGCAGAGGAGGATGTATGGTAAAACAAACGATATATAAAGGGCTTTCCTGTGTGATTGTGCTTATGGCAATGAGCATATCCATACAGGCACAGGTATATAGTTGTGATTTTGAGTCCGATACCGA
>USNU01000090.1 GCA_900556095.1 uncultured Bacteroidales bacterium
CTGCGATGCGTTTGTGAAGGATCTGCGCCGCCATACCGCTATCCCGATTGTCCTTTTCCCCGGTTCGGTTATGCAGTTCTCGCCTTCCGCCGATGCGTTGTTGTTTCTCTCGCTACTCTCGGGACGCAATGCCGAGACTCTTATCGGGCAACAAGTGCGTGCCGCGCGGGCAGTACAACTATCCGGCATAGAGAGTATCCCGATGGGCTATATACTAATAGACGGAGGCAAGGAGACAGCAGTGCAGCGGGTAACACACACACAGCCAATCCCACAAACCGACATCAACCAAATAATAGATACCGCCATCGCCGCCGAACTTTTAGGCAAACAACTTGTCTATTTGGAGGCAGGCAGCGGAGCCGCTACGCCCGTTGATGCGGATATAATCCGTGCCGTACGGGAAAATACGCATATACCATTGATTGTCGGCGGGGGTATCCGCTCGACGGAACAGATGGTTGACGCTTTTGATGCGGGGGCGGATATGGTGGTTATCGGGAACCACTTCGAGGCACACCCCGAAGAACTGACCGACTTTTGCCAAACCGTACAGCACCTAAGAAACGTATAACTAACCATTAATATGAGCCTACAATCTGCTTTTTCCAACTATACCGAGGCTGTCCGCGCCATCAAGGATGCCATTTTGCAAAGCCGCTACCGTGCTGCCCGCAGTATCAACCGTGAAGCCCTGTCTCTCGACTACTATATCGGCAAATACATCTCCGAACACAGCCGCGGTCAATGGGGTACAGGTGCTTTGGCTATTATAGCCAAGCAACTGCAACAAGAATTGCCTGGATTACGGGGCTTTTCCGAAGGCAATATGCGCAAGATGCGTATCTTTTATGATGAATGGAAAAATGTATTTGAAGATAATCGTGCGTTGCCAACGCACGAAATTCGACCATTAACGACGGACGAATCAAGAAATCTACAATTACTTACTGATAATGAACAACTTAAAATTCGTACGTTATCAACGCACGAATTGACAGAGGAACAACTGCAACACTTTCTGTCGGTTCCCTTTACTCACCACTACGAGATTATCAAAAAGACCACCTCTCTGCAAGAGCGTCTCTACTATATAGAGCGGGCTGCCAAAGAGTTCTGGTCGGTGGAGAAACTGCAATACAATCTCCGCGAGGACCTGTACCACAAGCAGGCATCTATGCCGAACAACTTCGCCCGCACTATCACGCAGGAGGAGCAGCAACGCCGTGCCTTGCAGGCGTTCCGCGACGAATACCTATTGGATTTCCTTACCATAGACGACCCCGATGCGTATGACGAGAAGCGGGTAGAGGACGCTATCGTCCACAATATCCGCAAGTTTATCATGGCATTGGGCGGCGAGTTCTCTTTTATGGGCAACCAGTACCGCCTTGTGGTGGACGAGAAAGAGTACTTTATTGATTTGCTGTTCTATCACCGCCGCTTGCAATCGCTGGTGGCTATCGAACTCAAATACGGCGACTTCAAACCCGAGTATGTCGGCAAACTCAATTTCTACCTGTCCGCTTTGGATGATATGGTTCGCCTGCCCAATGAGAATCCGAGTATCGGCGTTATCCTTTGCCGTGGCAAAAGCGAAAAGACGGTCGAGTACGCTCTTCGCGACACTACCAAGCCCATGGGCGTAGCCACCTACAAAGCCGCCAACGAACTACCAGCAGAGTACAGCCAAGCCCTGCAAGCCATCGAACACCTCAAAGAACTGATATAGTATGACAAACACCAAACTTATACACGATTTTGTTGCCCACTGGACAGGCAAAGGCTACGAGAAAGGTGAATCGCAACCGTTCTGGATTGCGTTGCTTCACGCTCTCGGCATAGAAGAACCCACTACGTTTATCACTTTTGAACAGCAAGTGCATATCGACCACACGGCTTTCATTGACGGTTTCATACCCGCCACCAAGGTGCTGATTGAACAAAAGTCGATACAGAAAGACCTGGGTGCGCCCATCAAACAGTCGGACGGTTCGCTGCTCAATCCGTTCCAGCAAGCCAAACGCTATGCCGCCGAACTGCCGTACAGCAGTCGCCCGCGGTGGATAGTAACGTGCAACTTCCGTGAGTTCTGGATATACGATATGGAGCAGCCCAACGGCGAACCGCAGGTAGTGCTACTGGAGAACCTCGAGAAAGAGCATTACCGCCTGCGTTTTTTGGTGGACATGGGCAGCGACACCCTGCGCAAGGAGATGGAACTGTCTATTCAGGCAGGCGACTTAGTGGGCAAGATATACGATGCCATACGTCCGCAGTATGCCCACCCCGACGACCCCGACACACTTGCCTCGCTCAACCAACTGTGTGTGCGTCTCGTCTTCTGCCTGTTCGCCGAAGATGCGGGGTTGTTTGGCGACAAGAACGAGTTTCACGACTACCTCGCGCAGTTCCCCGCCCAGCACCTCCGCCGTGCGTTGATAGAACTATTCCGTGTCTTGGATACCAAACCTGAAGACCGCGACCCGTACTTGGACGACGACCTGCGCCGGTTTCCATACGTGAACGGCGGACTCTTCTCCAACGAGAACATTGAGATACCGCAACTGACCGACGAGATACGCACTCTCCTGCTCACCAAGGCATCGGAGGACTTCGACTGGTCAGAGATAAGCCCTACTATCTTTGGGGCGGTCTTCGAATCGACCTTGAACCCCGACACTCGCCGTTCCGGCGGTATGCACTACACCTCTATCGAGAACATCCACAAAGTCATCGACCCGCTATTCCTCAACGACCTGCAACACGAGTTCGAGAGTATTGCTAACGACAAAACGCATAACTCGAAATTCATCATTCAAAATCTGCATGCTTTCCAAGACAAATTGGCATCGCTCACGTTCTTTGACCCTGCGTGCGGCAGCGGAAACTTCCTCACCGAGACCTATATCAGTCTGCGCCGTCTGGAGAACAAGGTTATCCGTCTCCTGCAAGGCGACCAGATGCAGTTGGGCACGTTCACCAATCCTATCAAGGTGGATATACACCAATTCTACGGCATCGAGATTAACGACTTTGCCGTCTCGGTGGCAACCACAGCCCTGTGGATAGCCGAGTTGCAGATGTTGCGCGAGACAGAGCGTATCTGCCAAATCGAAGCCAAGCCCCTGCCCCTCCACGCCTACCACAATATCTACGAGGGCAACGCCCTGCGCACCGACTGGAGTCGGGTGATCCCGACAGACCAACTATCCTACATCATGGGCAACCCGCCCTTTGTGGGACACCAACATAGAACACAAGACCAACACAATGATATGGATGCTATATATGCAGATATGGCAGATACTAATTATGGAAAATTAGACTATGTTTGTGCTTGGTATAAGAAAGCAGCAGATATAATGCAGGGGACAAATATCCACGCTGCTTTTGTTTCTACAAACTCAATCTGTCAAGGAGAATCCGTTCCTGCTATGTGGGAACCTTTGTTTGAACGCAAAGGCTTGGTTATTAATTTTGCTTATCCGACATTTCGTTGGGATAGCGAAAGCAATTTGAAAGCACATGTTCATTGTGTAATAGTTGGTTTTTCTATTGGAGATAACAAAACTACTAAATGTCTTTATTTGACAGATGGCACATATAAACAATGTTCTAACATCAATGGTTATTTGTTAGACGCTCCTAATATCTTTGTGCAAAGTCGTACAAAATCCTCTCAAGGTTTACCCGAAATGACCAAAGGAAGTCAGCCTACAGACGGAGGATACCTATTATTGACAGAATTAGAGCGTTACGATCTGATTAAGAAATATCCCCATTCTGCTGATTTTATAAAACAATTTGTAGGTGCTGAAGAATTTATCAACAATAAGAAACGATATTGTTTGTGGCTAAAAGGCGTACCGCCCAAACAATATGCAGATATTCCTGAGATTATAGAACGATTGAAAGCCGTGCGTGAAATGCGTTTGGCAAGTCCGACTGCTTCTGTAAAGCGGGATGCGGATGTACCTATGCTTTTTACACAGATACGCCAACCGGACACAAACTATTTGATTATACCTTCTCATTCATCTGAAAATCGCAGGTATATTCCTATTGGTTTTATGAATCCTCAAATTATTTGTGGCAATGCAAACCAAATGATTCCTAATGCCACACTCTTTATGTTTGGCTTACTTACCAGCAATGTGCACATGGCGTGGATGCGTGCAGTATGCGGGCGGTTGAAAAGCGATTATCGTTATTCGCCTTCTGTCTATACAAACTTTCCTTTTCCCAATGTAACAGAAGAGCAAAAGGCAAAGATTGAGCAAACAGCACAGGCAATTCTTGATGCACGTGCAAACTATCCTGAATGTAGTTTAGCCGATTTGTACGGGGAGAAGATGATTATCTATACAGACTTGTTGCGTGCCCATCAAGCCAACGACCGTGCAGTGATGGCAGCGTATGGTTTCCCGACCACAATGACAGAGTCCGACTGCGTGGCACGACTATTGGAGATGTACCAACAACTGATAAACAAGTGATATAGTAAAATTTAGGACTATGAGAATCAAACCAGTACAAATTGACACACCCAAAGGCGACCCGTTTGCTAACGACAAACTTGAGCGTAAGCAGTATGCTAAAATCTTAACCTCATTAATAGAAAATGCTGATGATGGTTTCACGATGTCCATTGACGCAGAATGGGGAAATGGAAAAACAACCTTTGTCAGAATGTGGCAAACCTATCTACAGCAAGAGGGATATACAACCATTTATATCAATGCATGGGAAAATGATTTTTATACAGCAGACCCTTTTGCAGTTCTAATCAATGAAATGTTTACACAAATACCTCGTACCAGTTTTTCTGATGAGCAGTATCAATTACTTTCATCGTGTGTTGGTGGTTTAGCCGCAATAGCCAAAACAATTCCTATATTGAATGTTATTGGTGCCTTCGGAGATGCGTGCAAACAAGTGATTGATGAGTGCAAAAAGGATAAGAATCCCTTGCAAGCGTGTGAAAGTTACACCAAACTGATACAAGAATTTCGACAAAAGTTACAAGATTTTGTCCACAGCATTAGTTCGGACAAAAAAGTGGTTATCTTTGTGGATGAATTAGATAGATGCCGTCCCGATTTTGCTATCGAGATGTTGGAACGAATAAAGCACCTATTTTGTGTAGATGGATTAGTCTTTGTTTTATCAATAGACAAACAACAATTAGAGGCTTCTGTAAAAGGGCATTATGGTAGTGAATCTATTAATGCAACGGAGTATCTAAAGCGTTTTATTGATATAGAATATAGATTGCCACAACCTGGTAAAGAGAAGTTTATCTTAGAACAAATGCAGCAACACGAGACATTTCAACTTCTCAAAAAGATTGATGGTGGACAAGCATATGATGTATTGAAAGTCATTGTTTACAACGATGATATGAATTTAAGATCTATAGAGCAGTATTTTACTCGGTTGCACTTGGCGTTATTGGCTGCGAATAATGCTACTGACGCTGGGTGCTTGGTTTTACTGCTTTGGCTAAATATGAGGCATTTTGATGATTATGAAATAATTAAAAACAAGCAGGTATCAATTGAAATACTATTACGAGAATTGTGTGCAATTTTTGATATTCCTAAGTTCAAACCAGATTCTGATGAGTTGCATAATGTTCTATATGCAATAGCAGCATTATTAGTTTATTATGCAGTAAAGTGGGAATATGGTAAAAACAATATCCTTAATAGTTTGAGCAATGAAACATTAAAGAGTTTAATACCGTCTATAAGCGACACAGAGACCAATGACTTCAAGGAATTTATAAAAAAATATACTTCACGTATAGACATAGATAGCACTTTTGCAATCATAGAGTTGACTTCACCAGGCGTTATGTACCAAATGTAAGACGGCTCTATTGTTAATTTCTAATAGTTATGCCGCTCGAACTGCATCGTGCCCATCAAGCCAACGACCGCGCAGTCATGGCAGCGTATGGTTTTCCGACCACGATGACAGAGTCGGACTGCGTCGCACGGCTATTGGAGATGTACCAACAACTGACAAAAAATAGATTTGTTATCTTATAAAACACCAATGTTTGTTTGAATATATTTGATATAATTTTTCGTGTATTTGTTTCAAAAGCGCGGCATATGTTGTGCCGCAAAAAATGTTTTGCAAGTTTTGTTTTATAAGTTTTCGCAATTTCACACTCACGTTTATTCGGATATAACCAAATAATTTAGTATGAATGTGGTATTTTTATGGGTATAACCAAAATAATCTACCTAAAAATAACAAATTAACAATAACTAACAGGGTAAAATTTTAATGGTTTTTAATGAAGAAAGGAAAATATGGCAACACAAGAAGAAACATTCAAAAAGA
>USNU01000091.1 GCA_900556095.1 uncultured Bacteroidales bacterium
ATTAGATTTGAATGCGCTCTATCCCAATGGTGAATTCTCAGTTATCGGCAACTATCCGTACAACATATCGAGCCAGATATTTTTCAAAGTACTGGAATACAAAGACCGTATTCCTGTCTGCTCGGGTATGATACAAAAGGAAGTGGCGGAGCGCATTGCATCGAAACCGGGAAAGAAAGCCTACGGCATACTGAGTGTGCTGCTGCAAGCATACTACGATATAGAATATCTGTTCACCGTAAACGAAAATGTATTTAACCCTCCGCCGAAAGTGAAATCGGCAGTAGTGCGCCTGACGCGCAATAGGCGACAACATCTCGATTGTGATGAACGGCTCTTTAAACAGGTGGTCAAAACAAGTTTCAACCAACGTCGAAAGCAGATGCGCAATTCTCTTCAGCAATTAGTGGGAAAGGGAAATCCTATTTTAGCAGAGGATATATTTACCAAGCGCCCCGAACAGTTGAGTGTAGAAGAATTTATGGAACTGACCAAGATGATAGAGACAAATGACTGCTGCCAACCTACCTCTAACTTCTAACATTTAATATCAAACCTTCTAAAAAAGTTGCTATGTCGGAACTCAGAATATTCTATAAAGACAGCGAAAAAATTAAGGTGGCAAAGACCATCACCGCGCTTAAGGAATTAGATAAAAAAGATATAATCTGGATTGACCTACTCGATGTAAGCGACAAGACAGAAGATACCCTTGAGGGGTTCTTGAAGATTGATATTCAGGAAGATGAAGAGATGGAAGAAATTGAGATGTCAAGCAGATATATCCAAACAGACGACTCAATTGTAGCGAATAGTAACTTCCTGACCACGACTTTCGAGTTGGAACCGGTGAACTTCATTTTGAAAAACAGCATTCTCGTTACAACCCGCAACGTGGATTTGGAGAGTTTCAACGATACAGTGAAGAAAATGTCTGTCAATACCCGTAATTTTCCTACTGGGTATCATGTGTTGGTAGCACTGATGGAGACGCGAGTGGAAAAAGACGCTGACATGATTGAGGACACAACCGACCTTATCACCGGACTTTCCCAAGAGATTACGGCACACAACGGAAAAGTGGATGAAAATATCTTGATTCAGATTAAGAACTTACAGGAAAAAGTAACGATTATTCGTCAGAATATAATGGACAAACAGCGCGTAATAAGCAACTTTCTCAAATGTGATTTTTTTCCAGAGGAACTGCGTCCGAGACTGACAATGATTATCAAAGATATTAACTCTCTGTTCGATTATACGCGATTTGGTTTCGATCGTTTGGACTACTTGCAAGATACGTTTCTTGGTTTGGTAAACATCGAGCAGAACAAAATTATCAAGATTTTCACAGTGGTAAACGTGGTGTTCCTCCCGCCTACACTCATCGCCAGTATGTATGGTATGAACTTCGACTTTATGCCAGAACTGCATTGGCAATTAGGCTATCCGTTCGCCATTGGACTAATGATTGTTTCTACATTGCTTATCCTGTTGATTTTCAAACTAAAAAAATGGATGTAACGGGTTTTCAACACGTTTTCAACAAAAGGTGTTGACAACGTGTTTAAATAGTATGAAAGCCAACAGTTTTCAAAACGATTGACGTTTCATTGACATTTTTCGATACTGGCAACCAACTGAAAATAAGTTTAGTATAGTGGTTTTCGACAGTTTGAACAACGTATTATTATCAAAGAATTTTAAAAGAAAAAATATATAATATATTTATGAGTAAGAACGATGGCGACGATTTGGCAAAAGTCATACGTCAATTGTGCAAAGAAAAAAATGCCATTATTATGGCACATTACTATACACGCCCGGAGATACAGGAGGTAGCAGACTTTATTGGCGACTCGTTGGCTTTGGCGCAGAAAGCCACACAAGTGAAAGCGGACATTATTGTGATGTGCGGTGTGCATTTTATGGGCGAGACAATGAAGATACTCTGTCCGGATAAGAAAGTACTTATTCCCGATATGGCAGCAGGCTGCAGCCTCGCAGATAGCTGCAAAGCATCCGATTTGGCATGTTTCAAAGCAGAACATCCGGGGTATATGGTTGTCAGTTATGTGAATACAAGTGCAGATGTGAAAGCACTTACCGATGTGGTGGTAACATCGTCTAATGCGAAGAAAATTGTCGATCAACTGCCTGAGAATGCGAAGATAATCTTCGGTCCGGATAAAAACCTTGGCAACTATATCAATAGTGTTACAGGGCGGGAAATGCTGCTTTGGGATGGTGCTTGCCATGTACATAGTCGCTTCTCGTTGGAAGCACTGCTGGCACTCAAAGAACAATACCCCGATACACCAGTGTTAGCACATCCCGAATGTAAGGCTGTTATTTTGTCTCAGGCGAACGTAATCGGTTCGACTAAGGCATTGCTCGACTATAGTATAAAAAGCCCGCAAAAACGCTTTATTGTGGTTACAGAGAGCGGTATTTTGTATGAGATGCAGAAAGCATGTCCCAACAAAGAGTTTATCCCCGTTCCTCCTGAAGCGTCGGAGAGTATAGGCTGCCAGTGCAACGAGTGCGAATATATGCGTCTCAATACATTGGAAAAACTATTTGCCTGCCTGCGTGATGAGACACCGGAAATATTGGTATCTGATGATATTGCTGCCCGTGCTGTGCTACCTATTCGCAAGATGCTTGATATGAGCAAGTAAAAAATTGTATCACATAAAATTTGGATTGCTTGAAAATGTAAAGCAATCATAGTTTTGTAAATATTTTAGCAGGTAAAACTATTGTATAGTTAGTACGATAGGCAGGTGGTCGGAATAGCCTGTTTGGTAGCGGTAGCCGATGTAGGTGCGGCGGGGTTTTACATCCAAATAACGCAAATCGTCTTCCAATAGATAGGCTGCAGAATAGACTTGTATTTCAGTTGTATATAGCAAAGAATCAGATAGATAGAATTGGTCGAGAAATGACCAATATCCATGATATTTATGCGTGCCTAGCGGACTATCGGAGCATTTTGGCAGCCGCAACATCGCGTTGTGCAGGCCACGGATATTGTTTTCGGGCTTGGTATTCATATCGCCCATAATGACGATTTGTGCCTTTGGAGATGTCGCAAAGATAGAATCAATATGTCGCTGCAAAACTGACATTGCTGCTTCGCGTTTCCATGCTGTAGTAGCCGATCCACCCAACTGCGAGGGTAAATGGCAAAGAAAGAGATGCAGTGTATCCGTGCTGTGGTATATTCCCGATGCATAGAGTATATCTCGGGTGGTATTGCCATCAGCAAGCGGCACAAAAATAGGGTAGGCATTCAGCAAATGGAAAGTAGGTCGATAGAGCAACGCTACATCAATACCACGTTTGTCCGGACTATCGAAATGGATGTACTGATACTCAAAACGGTGTAAGACACTACATAAGTCATTGACACATTGTTGATTCTCTACTTCACACAAACCTACTATATCAATTCCGTCAAACTGCCCGATATTGGTGATTATTTGCGCTATATTTTGCACCTTGCGGCGATATTTGTAATATGTCCAATGATACTTTCCGTCGGGCGTAAAATCGGTGTCTGGATTGAGCGAATCGCAATCAGGATGGAAGAAATTTTCTACATTATAGGACACAATGCGAAAGATTCGATTTGGTTCATTTTCATCGGGAAAAATCACCGCATAGCCTGCCGAAAACGGCAGGCATAAACAGAGCAAAAAAAATATTCGTCGCATCAGCAAAGCATCTTAATTGCTTTTTTGAGTGCAGTAATAAATGCATCAATGTCCGCATGGTCGTTGTACAATCCAAACGATGCACGTACTGTTCCCGGTATATTGAGGTAATCAATAAGCGGTTCGGCACAATGATGACCGGTGCGGACCGCTACGCCCTGTCGGTCAAGGAGCGTGCCTACATCAAACGGATGCACCAACGTATTGCCGTTATAGACATTGAATGATACAACGCCTGCTTTCGGAAGCCCCGCGGCATAAACACGCACGCCTGCTATATGTGCGAGTTGCTGCTCGGCATAGAGACTCAAATCTGCTTCATGCTGTGTGATGGTCTTCATACCGATTTGTTCTATATAAGTCAGTGCTGCCGAAAAACCGAAACTGCCGATGAAATCGGGTGTTCCTGCCTCGAACTTATAGGGAAGTTCGTTGTACGTAGTATGCTCAAAGCGTACATGCTCAATCATCTCTCCGCCGCCTTCCGCAGGGGGTAATATATTGAGCCATTGTTCCTTACCATATAGCACACCCAATCCTGTCGGACCATACATTTTATGCGCCGAACAGACAAAAAAATCGCAATCCATCGCCTGCACATCAATCGGCAGGTGCGGTGCCGATTGTGCACCGTCTATGCAAACGGGAATATGCTGTGCATGTGCCAAACGGATAATCTCCTCCACAGGATTGATGATGCCGAGTACATTGCTTACTTGTGCCACCGATACAATCCGTGTATGATCGTTCAAAAGCCCCTTAAATGCCTCTATATTGAGAGAAAGGTCATTGTTTAATGGAATTACCCGCAGTACGGCTTTTTTGCGCTCACAGAGCATTTGCCATGGTACAATGTTCGAGTGGTGCTCCAATTGGCTGACAATAATCTCATCGCCCTCGTGTACCATCGCTTCGCCGAAACTGAATGCCAGCATATTTACCGAGTCGGTCGTTCCTTTGGTAAAGACAATCTCTTTTGCTGACCGTGCATGCAGAAAATCCGCTACGTGCTGCCGTGCGTCTTCGTGGTGCTTGGTAGCCACTTGGCTTAAGTAGTGCACCCCGCGATGGATATTCGCATTCCAGTGTGTGTAGCCTTCTATCAGGGCATCCAATACTGCCTGCGGTTTCTGCGCAGTAGCGGCGTTGTCTAAATAAATAAGCGGTCTCCCATACACCTGCTCACCCAATATCGGAAAATCAGTACGATTCATATTCAATTAACATACATTTTTTGTCAAACTTCTATCAATCTGGCGGTCTAACCTTACGGCTTGTAAAAACTCTCCTCGAGTATCTTCTGCGCATCGGGTTCTGCCATCAGTTGTTGTAGTGTAACATCCTGATTGTGTACCATATAACTCTCAGCAATGCGCCAGCCGATCCATGTACCAAGCCGACCGGGAGAATCCTGCGACACCTCTGCTGTAAAAGGACCTTCGTTGAGATAAGAGGTCAGCACAACGCTCTCGGTTTTGAATAGGTCGCGCTTATCCATCATTAGGTGCCATATCGCCCGTTCGTTCTTCTCACACCACTCCCATTGCTGCTTTGTGTAGCCCATTACTTCATAGTCGGGTAGGGTAGGGAATAGTACTGACAGCAAATACATTACCTTGCCGCGGTATATCATTTGGTCAAGCAGACGGCTTTTGGTACTTGTATAAGGTAGGTTTCGGAATAGGTACGCACTCACTACATCGGCGGGGATACACTCCTTGCGCATCGTCTGTTTCTGATAGTCGTACACTACACGATTGTAGTACTCATAATCGCTTCCGAGATACATATCCGCTCCCACGGCAATTGCGTCTTCAAGGAAATAAATTGATGCGTTAAATCCGGATATAAACAAGTATATTTCAGGCACTTGCATATCCGGATAGAGATAACTGATGCGGGTAAACGCATCGTCTAAACTATGCTGTATATCCGACACATCGGCAAATAGTTGTTTCTCGCGAAGATTGGTCTGTCGAAAGCCATAAGTTGTATCCTCCAAGAACTGCGGCAACGCCACTGCCAAATATGCAGTGTCTGTTGCGGGAATACCCAATATATCCTCTACAAACATCGGCATAAATTCTGGATAATCCATGTATAATCGCCGTATATCATGCTCTATATCATCCGTTTGCACGCCTAGCAATGCGCTGTCAAAACGCACGATTTCCACGTGTTGCGGCTTCATCTCTTTGCTGCTCGGAAAATACTGTCGCCCCTGTTGGCAACCGAAAAACAGCAATACAAAGAGTAGATAAAGGTATTTTTTTTTCATTTTTTTTACTTTTAGTTATGTACAGCAAAGTAAGGTGGATGTCGGGTGGATGTCGGGAGGATAGCAGATGTTTTTACTATATCTGTATTTATATATCTTAATAACCTCGTCAGATAGTCAAATCAATCCGTCTTTTATTTCAATCACCCTATCGGATATATTTGCCAATTCTTTGTCGTGGGTCACAATCACAATCGTCTGCCCATATTGTTCCCGCAAATGTAGCAGAAGCCCATTCAATTCGCGTTTGTTCGCCTCGTCAAGGCTTCCGCTCGGCTCGTCCGCAAGTATCACCGACGGCGACATCATCAATGCTCTGGCAGCCGC
>USNU01000092.1 GCA_900556095.1 uncultured Bacteroidales bacterium
TAACCACCCTGAGTGAGTTGTCCGATACTCTCTCGCCGCTCTACGCAGAGGACGAACTGCTGCTTGTTTTCCGTCTTTACCGCCTATACAAAGAGATAACGCACGAGTCGCTTACTCCCGACCTGTTCTACGGTTGGGGACGACAATTGCTCACCGATTTTAATAATATAGACAAAAGCATCGGCACCCCGGAGGAAGTACAACGTTTCTTTCGCAATGCCGTAGAGGCCAAGCAATTAGAAGAACTTGACATTGACAACGAGGTGCGTATGCGTCTGGAGGACCTGTGGCAACACGGAGAACACGCCTACGACGAAAACTCCATACGTCGTAAATTTACTCTCCTATGGCAGAATATGCCCGATATATACACCCGCCTCAATGCAGAGTTGGACGCAGAGCAAAAAGGCTATGAGGGTATGCGTATGCGCCGTGCTGTTACCGAAGCGGACACATGGCTTCCACGCTATGCCGACCGCACATTTATCTTCATCGGATTCAACTATCTGATGCCGGTAGAAAAAGACTTGATGACCTTGCTCCACGATCGCAACCAAGCCCTGTTCTATTGGGACTATGCAGACAACTTCGACGCTAACGGTAAAGCCTATTCGTTTATCCGCCGCCATATAGCCGACCTTGGCAATGAAGCGGAGGTTACACACTGGACAAGCCCGCGACAAGTGTCCGTTGTTGCCGCCACCACCGTCAATGCGCAGGCGCAGTATGCAGGACAATGGCTGCGAGAACACTACACAGCACATGGGCAGAGTACGGCTATCGTCATCTGCGACGAGCAGATGCTCGAACCGGTCATCTATGCCCTGCCGCCTGTTACCCTCGCGGGAGACACACAGCCTGCCCCCGTGAATATCACGAAAGGTTTCCCGCTCTCCAGCACACAAATCTATGCCAAGGTGATGGCATATCTTTCCGACCGGCACCACGACTTGCGCCCCGATGAGACCTACCCGCAGTTGTTAGACCGCCTACTGGAGGAGGTTGTCTCCCCTGCCGAGAAAGCCGCCCGCGACTCTGCCATAGAAGCCCCCGAACGAGAAAATACATGGCAATGGCTGCTCATCCAGGAGTCGCTCTACCAGACACGCTGTATCATCAACCAATTCCGGCAACTCCTGCAAACGCCCGTTCTGCAAGCGGAAATACAGACGCTCTCGCTTTTGCGCAGTCTGCTGCGCCGTCTATTAAGCAGCGTTTCGCTGCCGTTCAACGGCGAACCGATAACGGATATACAAGTGATGGGTGTACTGGAAACACGTATGCTGGATTTTGACAATCTCCTGTTGCTCAACGTAGAGGAAGGTATCGTTCCCCGTCAAGAGAGCGACTTGTCGTTTATTCCCTACTATCTGCGCAAAGCATACAGTATGCAGACCCGCGAAGAAAGTGCCTCGGTCTATGCGTACAATTTCTTCCGTCTGCTCAGTCGTGCAGGCAATACTACGCTACTATTCAGCGACGCCGACACGGCTATGGGGCGCAAGACAATGTCGCGCTTTATTATGCAGATGTTGGTAAGTCCGCAGTTCCAAATCACCAAGTACACTCTCTCCGAGAACAACCAACTGACCGCCACCCCGCTTATCAACCCGGATAACAACCCGACAAGCCTTTATTCCTTATTGGAAAAAGACACCGACAACCAACTATACTACAAGACAGATTCGATACAGATTTCCCCCACCTTGAGAGGAAAAGAGGGAGTAATTTCCCCCTCCGCCCTGTCCACCTATATTGATTGTCCGCGACGATTCTATCTGCAATACATTCTCGGAGTACGTGCAGACGATCCCGAGACGCTTATCTTTGCGCCCAATATCCTCGGTTCGTTTGTACATAGTGCTATGGAATATATCTATAAAGGCATTTGCGGCTGTAGAGACAATCGTCCGCACAGCATTGCTCCTCAGACACTACAACCGGTATTGGACGACGCCACCCTGATGGAACAAGTGTTAGACGCCGCCTACACGGCACAGAACAACGAATACAACAAAACGCACCCGACCATTGAGAGCACCACACCGCACTATATAAAAGAGGAACACCGTATGGAGAATACGGTTATCCGAAGTTATATCCGCCGTGTGTTGGAGCGCGATATACAAGATGCCAAGCAGCCCGGGTTGCAGATTTGTCTTTTAGAGCAGAAACGCACGTTCCCCGTCGATTTGGGCAACGACCTCGGTATTATCCGGATAGGAGGAAAAATCGACCGTCTTGACATTGTGGGCACTACGATGCGTGTGGTGGACTACAAGACAGGCTCATACACCCGGAAGAAACTCTCGGCAGACAGCCTTGACAAACTCTTCACCGACAAGGACGCCCACTATGTTCTCCAGACCCTTATATACAGCGAGGCCGTTGCCTATACCGACCATACGGACAGTCCGCTACCTCTGGAGCCGAACTTATATTTTCCCCAGCGCAAACTGACTACCCCAGACCTGCAAACGACCGTCTCTATAGAAAAGCAAGAGGTACACAACTACACTGAGGTGCGCGACCGTTTCCTACCCGCCCTGACGGACAAACTCCGCGAGATGGTAACCACCACCTCTTTTCCGCAAGTAGAGGAAAAAGAATGTTCCCAACTCTGTCCTTTCCTACAAATATGCGCTCGCTCCCCGCAAACTTTCAATGCGTAAAATCCGTACAGGATGCGCATAGGATAGCCTTTACGCCGAGTGCATACGCTTAAACAGAATAGAATACATCGTCATAAAGAAATACCGCACATCGGTCAGAAACGGGTGCTTAAAGTACGCATCCAAGTATTTGTTCTCGCTCTCGAAGAGTTGGTCCAAGGTCTTCGGGTGGTCAATATAGAACGGCGGTATCAGTCCCGGTTTGCAGCGTGTACGTTTCTCCTGCAAGTCAGCAGGATACGTATCGAACATGGTCTGCGAGATAGGGCGCACCCCTACCAATTTGACATCGCCTTTGAACCAGTTGATCAGCATAGGCAATTCGTCCAACCAATACTTGCGCATAAACCTCCCCCAAGTGGTGATACGCCAGTCGTCGTTGCTCTTGTCGGCTATATCCATTCCTCCACGCTTGTCGAACACGTATTTCTGAATATACTCTGCGTAGGGGTGCATAGTGCGGAACTTGTAGATATACACATACTCCTTGTTTTTTCCCACGCGACGCAGTTTAATCAGAGGGCCATAGACTTTTATTTGCTCCTGCGGGTAAGGCTGCGAATGGCGGTGTGCAAAGACATACTCGATATGCCCCATAGGCACAACTTCGTCCACCTCAAATCCGCAATAGTACAATCGTCCGAACACCTCTGTCTTGCTGAGCATACGTTTGCGCCCCTTGGTAAGGTCGTAGTATAGACGCGACATCAGCAGGAGACGCGGGATGACACGTTTCCAAAAGAAATAGCCTGAATAGACTATCCACCGTATCCCCGCCGGATAGCGGTTGAGTATCTTCCGTTTGATATACTCCTGCGGGCGGTAGCAGCACACATACCGTCCCTCGTCGGGCAGTTTTTGATTGACAATACAGAAACGCCGGTTGATTCCCTTGGCATCATTGAGCAAGGTCAGATCCACCACCGTATTGTATTCATAATCCGGTATTTGGAGAAAACTAAAGCGATCTCTGTTAGCCACCACCTTGGTCTGTCGGTTGTCCAAACGGGCCTTTTCCAACAACATTTGGTAGTCTTCCTCCGTGGTAATCGACAGCACCGACTGATGTATGGTCTCTATGGTTGTCTCTCTGCGGCGTTCGTCGGGGCGCACAACGGTGGCGTGTTCGCGCTGCTCAATCTTCATAGCGGGCACCGTCATATTCTGTGCATATTTCCAATAATGCTCCGCCAGTATAACAAAGAAATCGATAAAGGAAACAATGCCCACCATCCACATCGCCACAGTGGTCGAGAACTGCCGTTCCAACTCCGGCAAAGCATAGCGGCACAGCAGCAACATCGCCGTGGCGGTAAGTGCCAGAGAGAGGAGGGACTGCCAGTACCATGCTTTCTTATAGGAATGATAGAGTCGAAAAACCAATCCTATTGCAATCCATACCAACATCATCACGGCAAACAAACCGAGATAACTCCATATCTCCGCCTTGTCTGCAGCCAACCGCCAAATCAAACAAATTACAATAGAAATAATCCAGATAACAATGTCAATGCTTATTTGTTTCCGCATACAATCAGTATTCGCTTAACTATATTTTTAATATTCTGAACAATCAGTTCTTTCGCCCATTGCCCTTTGCTTTCAGCCCATCTCTGCGGATGAGTATTCATCATAATCCGCAGTGGAAACGTGTTGTTTTCCAATGCGTTAATTATATCGTCCGTGGTATGCCAAGTGAGACCTTTGCGCAACCACTCGTCCTGGTAAACGGGTATCTTATCCCGCAAGGAGACCTTATATCCGTCCCAACAACGCCCCGTATCCGTGAGGTATAGCACCTGCGAGAAATCCACATCAAAATAGGGTTCGCCCAGTATGCCCGACTTACGGTAATCGTATTTTTCCCACAGGTTTCTCCCGTCGTAGCGGCTTGTCGGTGCTCCGTGCATACAGACTGTGCGAACAGGATAGTATGTACGGAAATAGTACAGGCTCTTCTCAAAATGGGCAAACGCCTTGTCTATGTCGCCGTGCGCAAGTGCCATATCCTCGTAGTGGTAACCAATCTCGTGTCCCAAGTCGGCAATGCGGCGAATGGCGTCCGGTTGATTGCTTTCGGGTACGACACGGAAATAATAACTTGCCCGCGCTTGCAGTTTGTTCTCTATCTGTGCAGTAGCAACGCTATTCTGCGGACACCGATCCACATCGTGCCGCAAAATCACATAGCGGTCGGGCAAATGCTCCGCCGTACAGTAGTTTTCAAACGTCAGAAAGACATAGCCCTTCGCCTGAAAAGCAAGCAGCAACATATTGTATTTGGCTAATGTAAAATCTTTCATCTAATCTCTAACATCTAACAACCGCAGGCGGTCTAATTTCTAACAGCGTAGCGGTCTATCAGTACAACTCTAACCATTCCACCTTGTTTCCGACCGTTTCGAGGTATTTTCGGAACTCCGTCTGACTGATTACCACGGTGCCACGGCAGTCATTAGGGTGGAAACTGAGCGACGCGGCGTTTTGCAGGTTTTTGTCGAGAAACAAAATCACATGATGCCCGGTGTCGTTGATCAGCCCGAACGGGCTGACGCTCCCCGGTTCGAGACCGAGAAAGCGCAACATCCGTTCGGGGCTAGCAAAGGAGAGTTTACCGGGGCAGGCTGCCCTGCAGCTTGCAGCGAGGCCTTGAGCCTCTGCTCCAAGTCGTGGATAGCGAGGTCGTGGTCGCAATCGAAGCAAATCAGATAGTGCTGATTGCCCTTGTGGTTGCGCATAAAAATGTTTTTGCAATGCACGCTTCCGTCGTTGTGCCACCAACGCTTCGCCTCGCCGATGGTTTTTCCCTCGGGGTGGTTGTAGCATGTATAACAGATGTGATGCTCTTGCAAATAGTGCTCTACCTGCTCTTGGCGATCCATAGTTCAGTTTATGGGTTTATACGTTTATGCGTTTATGGGGTTTATTGCGCATAGTATCAGAGTTTTGCCAATGCCGCTTTGATTCGCCTCATCGCCTCCGTGATGTTCTCCTCGCTTGTGGCATACGACAAGCGGATGCAATTGTCCTCTCCGAAAGCCGATCCGCTCACGCACGCAACATGCGCTTCGTTGAGCAGATATTCCACTACATCGTTGGCGTTGTTAAGCAGATGTCCGTCAGGCGTTTGCTTGCCGAAATAGTATGACACGTCCGGGAACAGGTAGAACGCCCCCTGCGGTTCGATGATTTTCCAGCCCGGAATCTCGCGTGCCAAACCGATAATCAGGTTGCGTCGTCGCTCAAAGGCTTGGCGCATAGTCTCCACGCAGGTTTGATCCCCTGTATAAGCCGCCTCGGCTGCTTTCTGCGCGATAGTGGTGGCGCAGGTACATTGCTGGCCTTGCAGACGCTTGACGGCACTGATAAATCCCTTGTCGTGGCATGCCATCCAACCGATACGGTAGCCCGTCATAGCATGGCTTTTGCTCACGCCGTTGATAATCACCAAACGGTCTTTCAGGCTCTCGAACTGCCCGAGGCTCTCGTGTTGCCCCGTATAGAGGATATGCTCGTAAATCTCGTCCGATATGACGCATATCTGCGGGTGCTTCTCCAATACGCGCACGATGTCCACCAATGCCTCGTGACTATAGACGCTTCCCGTCGGGTTGTTGGGCGTACAAAGCACCAGCAAACGGG
>USNU01000093.1 GCA_900556095.1 uncultured Bacteroidales bacterium
CGGCCATAGCGTCTTCCATACAGTCGTAGGTATCGTATATATCCTTTAGGCGACAACAAAGGAGATGCAGATCATGATAGGTATAAAAACGGTAAAAGGTATCCCGCCTGCGAACCGGGCGGTTCCGTAGGGGAGCGAAAGAAGTCTCTCCGGTACGGATAAACTCGTAAGGACTTTCGCCCATCAGCCGGTGTAGCTCTTCCGCTTTTTGGAGAATATGCGCCCTGCGACCGTAAGAGATCCACGCCGTCAGGAAAGCCGATATCTCAATATCCCGTTTCTCCGTAAACCGATGGGGGAATCGAACCGGATCATCCTTGATAAACGATTCCGTATTGTACGTTTTCGCCCATTCACGAAGTAAAGAGATGGTCTTTGTATCCATGTTATTTCTTCTTTAGAAAATATTGCCGCTCGGGTTCCGGATAATGCTCGATAGCGTAACGAAGCGCCGTACGAGGAAGACGAGTAGCGTTGCGTTCCAAGAAATCGGTAAGCGTCTGCCGCTCCTTTTTGCCGACCTCACGCAGCATCCACCCAACCGCCTTATGCATCAAATCGTGTTTATGACCGATCAACCGTTCGGATAACTCCAAGGTATCCCCAAAATCATTCCGACGGATAAATGCCCACGTAGAGACGATCGAGATCCGTTGTTCCCATAAATTCTCGCTTTCCGCCAAACGGTAGAGGAGGGAACGATCTTTGTCCACCAAATATTCGCCGACGATATCCCGACAGGTCAAATCTACCAAATCCCAGTTATTGCAACGCCGCATATTCTTCAGATAGAATCGGAAGATGGCTTCCCGCTCTTCCGGCATCGCTTTCCGATCCTGGAAACGATAGACCAAAATCAGCAAGGCACATAGACGTGCCTCATGCCACGGACTATCCAGCAACAGCTGCAGCTCATCGAAAGGAGTCGCCTTATTAGCCTTCGCTATGCTGCGGGTTTGCGGGACAACCACTCCGAGAAACTGATCGCCCTCGCCATATTGACCGGGACCAGTCTTGAAAAAGCGGCTCAAATGAACCGCCTTCTCGGGTGTACCGACCGACTGTAGCTCGGATAGGATAAACGCCGCCGTCATGGCCGGAGTACCCGTGATACGGGACGGTCGCCCTCCAAGAAACCGATCACGTTGTTGCATACCGTGCGTGCCATAATGATACGGGTTTCCATCGTCTGGGTGCCGATATGAGGGGTTAATACCACGTTGTCCATTTCCAATAACTCGGGGAGAGGATAGTCTCCAAACTCGAATACATCCAAACCGGCACCATGAATCGTACCTTCTCGCAAGGCTTTTACCAAGGCATGCTCGTCCACCAACGGGCCACGGGCCGTGTTGATCAGGATGGCGGAAGGCTTCATCTGCTTGAACTCTTCCTCGCCGAGGATATGGTAGGTATCGGGGGTATAAGGGGCGTTCAAGGATACGAAATCGGCTTTCGCCAGAAGCTCTTCCTTGGAGACGTAGGTAACATTCAATTTGGTCTCGTCCTCGATGCAAAGCTGACGGCGATTGTGGTAGATCACATCCATGCCCAAAGCATTCGCCCGTTTTGCCAAGGCCTTGCCGATACGTCCCATACCGATAATTCCTAATGTCCTGCCATAGAGCGAATGGCTCAGATTGTTCATCACGCCGAACTCCACTCCACCTCGTTTGCGCATATTCTTGTCGAATTCCACGGTTCGCCTTGCCACAGCGTGCATCAGCGCAAAGGCTAATTCGGCAGTCGGTTCCACCACGGAACGTGAAGTATTGGTAACCCGAATACCTCGCTCCCGACACGCATCGAGATCGATATTGTTGTACCCTGCCCCGAAATTGGCAATCAAACGCAAATTCGGCGCAGACGCAATCATCTCGCGCGTCACAGGCTTATCAAATGTAGAAACCAAGACCTCTGCTTTCTCAAGAGGTACAGACAAACTATGTTCTGCCGCCAAACGGGCAAAACCTTTTTTAGGTAATGTTGTTGTAAACGCTATTTGCATATCGGGTACAAAGGTACTGCTTTTTACGGAAACCGACAAATAAAAAATAGAACGTATTTTCAAATATCATTTGCACAGACACAGAAAAAGCAGTAATTTTGCAAGTCCTTATATAGGAAAGTTTCATTGTACCCAAATTTCATTGTACAATGTTTCTTCATTAGTTATTCATTAAAATTTATGTCAGTACACATACAGATTTCCCGCGTAACCACTACCCAGTTGCGCAAAATGAAAGAAGCAGGCGAAAAAATCGCCATGCTTACGAGTTACGATTTTACTCTAACCTCGCTGATTGACGAGGCAGGGATTGATATGATATTGGTGGGCGACAGCGCAAGCAACATTGTATGCGGCAACCAGTACACCCTACCCATCACTATGGACGAGATGATATTTCTGACCCGCGGCGTGGTGCGCGGCGCCAAACGTGCAATGGTGGTCATCGATATGCCCTTTGGCAGTTATCAAGTAAGTGAAGAAGAAGGGGTAAGAAACGCTATCCGTATGATTAAGGAGAGCGGTGCGGATGCTGTAAAATTAGAAGGAGGCGAGGAGGTGCTACCTGTAATACGCCACACTATTCAGGCAGGAGTGCCCGTAGTAGGTCATCTGGGACTCACGCCACAGTCGGTAAACCAATTCGGAGGATACGGACTGCGTGCGAAAGGCGAAGCCGAAGCAGAGAAACTTTTACACGATGCCAAACTATTGGATGAAGCAGGATGTTGCGCCATCGTATTGGAGAAAATACCAGCAGCGCTTGCCACAGAAGTTACAAAACAGGTAAGTTGCCCCACCATAGGCATCGGTGCCGGCAATGGCACCGACGGGCAAGTATTGGTGCTACACGATATGTTGGGACTGAATCAAGGTTTCAAACCGAAATTTCTGCGCCACTTTGCCGAACTCGGCAATGAGGTAAAAAACGCCGTGAGCGAGTACATCTCCACTGTAAAAGATACTACCTTCCCGAATGCAGAAGAAAGTTATTGAAATGCACCATATATAATGTGCAAAATGGCAGAATGAACGTGCTAAGAAGCCAAACGACAAAGAGAATGATATGTAAGGCATAGTTTTTGCCGTGCGTGGGAAGAAAAAATTTTCAGACAAAGGGTGGAAAAAATATACAACTTTTTTCAGCGCCATAAGTGGCTGCTTTGGACGCTGTTTGGCGTTACATTTATTGCGTTTGTGTTGCTCGGACTGCAATGCAAATTGGAGGAAAACATCTTCAAACTACTCCCCAAGACCGATACTGAGAGGACCGAAAGTTTGGCATTTACCAATCTTCGACTAAAGGATAAGATTATGGTGCAGGTTGTGAGCAGGGACTCCACTGCACCGACCAATGCAGAAACAATGGCGTTGGCTATGGAGCGGTTTATCTACTTAGTGACAAAACAAGATACAGCAACCCACATTGTCCTAAACACCCTATCAGAAATTGACCCGATGTTAATACTTGATGCGGGAAATTATCTGATGGAACACGGGGCCGCCTACACCGATTTTACCGATGAAGAGATGGATTCGCTGACCAACGTGGAACATATACGGGCGCAAGTGGAACTCTACGATGACCTATTGGAGACCGATCTCGGACAGAACCTCTACGACCTAATGGCATACGATCCTTGCGGTATCAGCACAAAGGGGCTACCCATTTCGCTTTTCTCCAAAGACGGAAATAGCACAAGTAAGTTTCAATACAACCATATTTTTGCCGGCAACGGGCAGGCATGCATCGGATTTATCACTCCTACTTTTGGTACGGATGATTCGCAGACGGCAGCCAAATTGGTGCGGTATATGGAGCGGGCACGAGAACAAGTGCTAACCGAGTATGAAGGTGTGGATGTATTGTTTCATGGTACGATAGTGTTGGCAGGCTACAACTCAATGCGTATCCGATACGACCTATTGGTAACACTTGGTATTGCGCTGACCATCATCATATTGTTTCTTGCCTTTACACTCAAGCGTCCACGCTATCTTGTATTACTGCTGGTTCCAATAGTATATGGGACGTTCTTCTCATTGGCAACAATCTACGTGGCACGGGGTTGGATGTCGCTGATGGCATTGGGATTAGGTGTAATTGTATTAGGTGTGGCTTTGTCATATTGTCTGCACGTAGTAATACACTATATTTATACAGGGGATGTACGACAGACCGTGCGCGAGCAGAGTAAGCCCGTATTTCTCGGGGCACTAACCACCATCGGGGCTTTTGCGGGGTTACTATTCACTGAATCGTCCCTATTACAAGACTTTGGCATATTTGCTTTGCTTGCAGTAGCAGGTACGACGGCTGTCAGTTTGTTCGTAATGCCCCATTGTTTTCCCCACAGAAATACGCCAAACAGGCACGCTTTCAGCGTATTGGAGCGCATCAACTCCTACAACATCGATCGCAACAAGTATATCTGCAGCGCAGTGCTAATCTGGGTCGTAGTGTGTATCTGTTTCTCAAACAGATACACTTTCGACAGCAACCTGCGCCACATCGGCTATATTGCGCCAAACACGCAACGAGCAATAGATAGTTGGAACCATCTACAGAACAACGGACATACGGCACAATACTATGCTTCAGTGGCCCCGACATTAGAAGAAGCCCTTGAACAATTGCCCGCCATAGAGCAGACTGCCGATAGTTTGGCACGAGCAGGAGAGATAGCCCGCCCGATGAAGATGAGCGGAATTCTTCCCTCATTACAAGAGCAGGAAAGACGTATAGCCCATTGGAAGGCTTATTTTTCCCCCGAAAAGCAACAACAAGTATGGCACAACATAGAGCAAGTCTGCCAAGAAGAAGGTATAGACGCGAAGATGTTTGCGCCATTTAAAGAGGCTATGGAATCTCCTGCACCCCCCGACCAGATAGCCCAAGCAGGGTTGATACCCGATGAGATATTGGGCAATTTTGTAGAGGAGACACACAACGAAGTCTTGGTTTATTTCCCGCTTAAATACATCACTACAGATACCCGGCATATCAACGATGTAATGACCACTGCAACGGGATGTATGGTACTTGACCCCTACTATTACAGTACCAATTTAGTGGAACTGATACACGATGACTTTGACAGGATTATGCTTATCAGTTCGGTGTTTGTATTGGTGCTTCTGCTCATCACCTACCACAACCTATGGATTGCGATCATAGCTTTCCTGCCGATGATACTATCGTGGTACACAGTATTAGGCGCAATGGCATTGTTCCACCAACCGTTTAACCTTATCAATATAGTAGTATCATCGTTTGTATTCGGCATAGGCGTGGATTATAATTTTCGTAATGGAAGGACTGGTTAGCGGAGAAAACAGCAAGACAATGGTTTACCATCGCACAGCCATCACAATATCGGCGTTTATTCTCGTACTATGTATGTTCTCCTTATTCTTTGCCTCCCATCCTGCTCTCTATTCCATCAGTTTTGCCTCAGTGGTAGGTATGATTACCACGCTGCTGCTGACCTATACATTAGAACCTAATTTATACAAATTATATCAATATTTTCGCAATAAGAAACAATGAAAAGAACCATTTTATCTACCCTTTTAGCCGTATTTTGCAGTAGTATATGGGCTGTAACGGCACAAGACATATCCGCACTGCACCACGCAGGAGAGACTCTACAATGCTCTTTTACAGAAGTGAAAACTATGCCACGCGCCAAGAAGGAAATTTCCAAATCAGGGAACCTCACTTATACCCATCCGTCCGACCTGCGTTTGGACTATACAGACCCTGCGGGAGATTATACACTGATTAGCAAAGATGTGTTTGAGGTGCGCCGAAACGGGAAAGTACAACATTTCAATATCAGCAATCCAGAGCAACGAATGTCGGTATTCCGCCAAAGTCTGCTATATGCTTTTGCCGGTGATACAGAAGCCCTAACGACCCTAAACGAGGCTCAAGCGAATTACCAAGAGAAAGGCAACACGTATATTTGCACCGTTACTGCCAACAAAACAAACGGAACACGCGGTATTGCAAAACTGCAACTGACCTACAACAAAAAAAGCGGTGTTTTACAATCTCTCGTCATCACCGAAAATAATGGCAATTATACTACCTATACTGTGAAAAAATAAATTTTGCTCAAATAATAGTAATATCCCAAAAAACAGCATCCTATGTCAGGTGCTGTTTTTTGTTGTGCAATAACCATAATATTCGACCTGATTTTGGAAAAGACACACCATGAAAAAACGGATACAATAGTATTACAAAAGAAGGTAGTGGTAGGGTAGTGGTAGGGTGATATA
>USNU01000094.1 GCA_900556095.1 uncultured Bacteroidales bacterium
TGGCAGCCGATCAGCAACGCATGGAGCAATAGCAAACTGCGTTTCTCTATCGGCAGCCTCGGAAACCAGAACATCGATGACTACTACACTTATATCGAGAGTATTCGCACCGGTGAGACCATCAAATATACACTCGATGGCAAGACGCTGGCGTATATCGCCAGGGAAGACGACCCGAAAGCGTCTGACCTTACATGGGAGACCGTTACAACTTATGACCTTGGTTGGGACTTCGGTTTCCTGCGCAACCGGCTGACAATGAGCATCGACGGCTATATCCGCGATACAAAGAATATGCTCTGTGCGGGTATGAAACTGCCATCGGTGTATGGTGCTGATGAGCCGCGACAGAATATCGCTGATATGCGCACCCGCGGTTGGGAGTTTTCTATCGGTTGGGCGGACTCGTTTCGTGCGGGCAAGCACCCGTTTGAGTACAGCATCAGTTTCGGCTTGAGCGACTATGTGACCGATGTTACTCGCTACAACAACCCTTCGAATATCCTTACCGACTACTATACCGGTCAGCGTCTCGGCGAGATATGGGGCTATCACGCCGATGGACTCTTTGCCTCGCAAGAGGAGGTCAATGACTATATGGCAGCCGTTGATGTGGACCACTCCACCATGTACGACACGGTTCTCTCGGCACACCGGGGTTGCAGGCAGGCGATATCCGCTATGCCGACCTAAACGGCGATGGTGTCATCTCCTATGGTGCCAATACTCTCGACGACCACGGCGACCTGAAAGTCATCGGCAACACCCTGCCGCGCTACAACTACAATATCAAACTCTCGCTTGCGTGGAATGGTATCGATTTCTCGGCGTTCTTCACCGGTGTGGGGCATCAGGATTGGTATCCGAGCGGCAATGCCATCTCTTTCTGGGGACCATACAGCCGTCCGTACTGCTCTTTTATTCCGACCAATTTCCTCAATCAGGTATGGTCGGAGGATAACACCGGCGGTTATTTCCCGCGTGCACGCGGCTATGAGGCACTTGAGGAGGGCTATTCGCTCAATGCTACCAACGACCGCTATCTGCAGAATGTGGCGTATTTCCGTCTGAAGAACCTCACTCTCGGTTATACCGTGCCACTGCCTAAGAATAAGGTGGTCAGCAACTTGCGCTTCTATTTGTCGGGCGAAAACCTCTTCTATTTCTCGCCGCTGCGCAAGCACTCCAAGTATGTTGACCCGGAGCAGGCAACCTCGTCTGATACCAAGTATGCCAACTCGGGCGTAGCCTACAATTTCAATCGCACCTTCTCCGTGGGCGCAAGTATCGACTTCTAAATAATACGCAATATGAATAGAAATACATATATTTGTCTTCTGTTGTTCAGTCTCCTATCTATTGCCGGTTGCGACAGCGTTCTTGACCGTGTACCAAAGGATACCACCAACTCCGCTACGTTCTTTAGCAACGAGAGCGAATTGCGCCGCTACACTACCCAATTTTATACGATGCTTCCCGCAGCGTCCGACCTCTACAACGAACCATCTGATCTCACTATTAGTAACAGTCTTTCTGACGTGGTTCTCGGTACGCGTACCATCAATTCGGGTGAAGCGTATTGGCAGTGGGAAGACCTGCGCCATATCAACTATTTCTTGCAGCATGTAGATCAGTGCACCGAGGACACCGTTGCTCGCAACCACTACACGGGTGTGGCACTGTTTTTCCGTGCCTTGTTCTACTACGACAAAGTGCGTCGTTTCGGCGATGTGCCATGGTACGACGAACCCGTCAGCAGCAGTGACATCACCCAATTGCGTCATCCGCGCCAGAATCGCACGCTGGTCATTCAAAAGGCATTAGCCGACCTGGACCGTGCCATACCGCTTATGCGTACCGCCCACACGCCTTACGAGGTTAATCGCTATACCGCCATTGCCCTCAAAGCACGTATTGCCCTTTTCGAGGGCACATGGCTCCGTTACCATCAGCAGGGCGACGAGCAGACTATCCAAAATCTGCTCACGCAAGCCGCTGAGGCTTCTCGTATGGTCCTCACAGAAGGCGGTTACTCGCTGCATCTCGGCGGTACGCAGCCCTATCGCGACTTGTTTACTTCGCTGACTGCCGACCCCGATGAGGTCATCCTCGCCCGTGCCTACAACGCCACTATCTCACTTACCCATAACGCCACTTCCTACTTGCGTTGTCAGTCGGAAGGGCAATGCGGTGCTACCAAACATCTGCTCAACCAATACTTGCTTTTTTCGGGCGAACCTTATACTAACCAAGCAGGATACGACACCATCTCGCTCCACAACGAACTGACCAACCGCGACCCGCGTCTGGCGCAGACGCTTTTCGTGCCCGGACAGTATGTTGCGCTCAACAAGACCGAGGTTGAGCCCTATACGTTTTCCACCTCGCCTACGGGTTACCAACTCATCAAGTATGTCCTTGAAGATTCCTATGGTTTCAACAAATCCGACAATGATATGCCCCTTTTCCGCCTTGCGGAGCAGTGTCTTGTCTATGCAGAGGCAAAAGCCGAACTCGGGACACTTACGCAGCAGGACCTCGATATGTCGCTCAATCTCCTGCGCGACCGTGTCGGAATGCCGCACCTTCTGCTCTCGTCGCTTACCGCTGAAGACCCGTATCTGCAAACCCTCTATCAGCATATAACCCGTACTCCCTCGGCACAACGTGCTGCCGTGTTGGAGGTACGTCGTGAGCGGGCGGTAGAACTGGTGCTTGAGGGTTTTCGCTACGATGACCTCATGCGTTGGGCGGAAGGCGAAGCCTTGGCACAACCGATGCTTGGTGCCGCTTTTGCAGGAGAAGGCAAATACGACCTGTCGGGCGACGGAAAGTCAAACCTGATCCTATGGCAAACCAAGAAACCCTTTGACCTGACATCGATATTTCTCAAGATAGGTACCGACATCATCCTTTATCCCGATGGCGACCGTGGTGCCAAACTCGTACACGGTACGTTGGAGCAACCTAATGGTGGACGTAAGTTTGAGGATAAGCATTATTTGTATCCCATTCCGCTCACCGAGATTATTCTCACCGAGAACGCTCTGACGCAGAATCCGGGGTGGGAATAGCCGCAGTATATCCTATCGGTTCCCGTTGCCGTAATGGATATTAAATTTCTCCACTAAACCATTTCAACTACGCATAAACAGATAAACTTATAAACTCATAAACCAATGAAAAAACTATCTATTCTGTCTCTTGTCCTGTTTCTCGCAGGACAGATGTCTGCCACCACGTGGTTCGTACGTCCTGACCTTACCTCCACTGAGGGCGATGGGCAGTCGTGGGAGGGGGCGCTTTGCCCATCCGATTTCCAGAAAGTGCTTACCGGTGGTATGGCGGAAGCGGGCGATGTCTTCCATCTCGCAGGCGGTGTCTATACTCCTGTCAGCAATACGGACATCTATACTATCAAGACATCCGTAACTCTCATCGGTGGTTATCCGGTCGGTCTCAAAGGCACAGAGACCCCGTCTATCACCTATCCGTCGGCTGCTCCTACCGTATTTTCGGGCGACAAGAATGCCAATGGCAAAGCCGATGACGGCGACCTTCAACACGTCGTTTGGATTGAGTGTGCCGAACCCGTGGTACTACAAGGTATTGATATGACCAACTGCTATTTCGAGACCGAAACGGCGTATGGTGCGGGGGCACTCTATATCCGCAATAGTGCGAATGTAGTGGTGCGAAATTGCCAAATATACAACAATCTCTCCGACGGCAATGGCGGTGCAGGCATCACGCTTGAGGGCGGACTGCTTCACCTGCAAGACTGCAACCTCCACCATAACACGGCTTTCAGTCGTGGCGGCGCATTGTTGATGCAGACCTATACTTCTGAAGACAAGTCGGTCGTAACAGAATCCACTTGCGTGGCGGAGCGTTGCTCGTTCTGCTACAACAGCCTTGCTACCTCCAGTGCCGACGGCAAATACGGTGCCGCTGTACAGATCCGCGCAGGACATTTCTGGGGCGTAAACACTACTATCGCTAAGAATGTGGCATATTGTAATGGTGCGGGTATCTCAATGAGCGGTACCGACGATGTGCATCTCATCAGTTGCACTCTCGGCGACAACACCTGCCTTCGCGTGGGTATTGATACCAACAGGCCCTTTGCCTATGGCGCTTCCGTCCGTATGTCCCAGCACGACAAACTGTGGTTCGTCAATACTGTGATGCTGGAAGGCGAACTCGACAAAGGCGACAAAACCAATCCCACTGTTTATACCGAGAAACTCACAGGTATATCCCTCGATACCCTCTTCACTTCGGGCGGCTTCAACTATCTTGGTACGTTCAACAACGGCGAGAAAAACAACAAAGACTCCGTTTGGGCGTTCTGCTGGAAACCCAACGACCTCTATACTGTTCCTGCGCAGGTGCGTCATTATGCCGACTATTTTGGTACCAACGAACCCACCACTGATAATGGCGGTTTTGCCTCCACTATCCTGCCCCTTGAGGCAATCGAAGGTGCTACCGTTGCCGATCTCGAGAAATGCGCCAAAGATTGGGGCTGCCCTGTATCGGTCAATGTGGCTTTGGACGGACGTGGCTACCTGCGCGAGTCGGTGGCTACACGTGGCGCTATGGATCCGAAAGCCAATCCGTACACCGCTCTGCCTGCTGTCCGCACCGACAGCAAAGCGGTCAAAGTCGTCCGCGACGGGCAGTTGCTTATCCTTGCCGATGGCAAATACTATAATCTGTTAGGTACGCCTGTTCAATGAAAAGAAGTGTTGTTTTGATTGTGCTCACGGCGTTGGCTCTTGCAGTCAACGCCGCTACGCACGTAGTCGGCACCTACAACATCCGTATTGCCACCAAGCGTGATGTGGGCGACAAAAACTGGGCGGTGCGCAAACCATTTGTGGTGCAGACTATCACGGACAACCGCCTCGATATTGTGAGTCTTAACGAGATAGCCAACCATCATCAGGAAGACGACCTCCGCACGCTCCTGCCCGACTATACCATTGTGGCGTATGGGCGCGAGTCCGCCGAAGCCAGTCATGGCGAGAGGGTGGGGGTACTGTTCAAGACTGCGAAATACACTCTCTTGGACAGTGGGCATTTCTTCCTCACCGAGAACCCCAACCGACCCGGTTTGGCTTGGGACGCTGCCTATAAGCGCGTGGCGGTGTGGGTGCTGCTGCAAGACAAACGTAGCCGAGAGGAACTCCTCGTTATGTCCACACACCTTGATTACAAAGGCACCGAAGCCCGTCGCCAAGGGGCGGCTCTCTGTATCGAGCGGGCGAAAGCCCTTGCGCAAGGGCGTACCGCCATCATCATGGGCGACCTGAATGCCGAGCCTTATGAGACCGATGTCCATTCGCTCTTTGCTGATGCAGACTTCCATGATGCCCGCCAAATAAGCCGCACCAAACCCCGTGGTACGTATGGTACTTTCTCCAACTGGCTCCCAGTCGCTACCACCCAGCGTATCGATTTCATCTATGTCCGCAATGCCTCCGTCCGCTCCTACCGTGTCATTGCCGAGGACTACGGTCGTCCTCTCCTCCCATCCGACCACCGGTTGGTAGTAATCAAGATGAAGACCAAGACCACCTCACCCCAAGGCACTCTCTAACCCCTCCTTCAAAGGAAATTATATGTTTTGAAAAATAATTAACGTCTAATTACACGATAATTAACGTTCCCTATTACGCAAATGAAAAAGATATTTTTATGGATATTGCTGTTCCTTCTCCCCCTCTCTGAGGGGGTGCAGGGGGAGTCCTATCGGTTCGCGGAGTACAACATCCGTCTCAATACTGCCTCCGATACGGGCGACCGCGCGTGGGCGAACCGCAAGCAGTATGTGGCGCAGATTGTCATTGACTATGCTTTCGATGTCTGTGCACTCAACGAACTAAAACCTGATCAGAAAAAAGACCTCCTCTCGCTCCTGCCCGACTATAAGATAGAGTCATGGGGACGCGACTCGCACATTATCGGCGATGTGGGCGAGGGGGTCGGTATCCTCTATCGCAAGGACAAGTTCCGTCTCCTGTCATCGGGGCATTTCTTCCTTTCACCCGACATTACCAAGTCGGCTGTCGCGTGGGACGCCAAGTTCCGCCGCCTTGCTGTGTGGGCGCAACTGCAGGACAAGACCACGGGCGACATCTTTTTCTATTGTGCCACCCATCTCGAGCAGGCGGGGCAGGTTGCCAAGCGCAAAGGGGCTGCGGTAGTTGTTGAGCAGATGCTTGCTATTGCCGGCGATTATCC
>USNU01000095.1 GCA_900556095.1 uncultured Bacteroidales bacterium
TTAGCGGCTATGAGTCTCATAATAAGTCTCTGTGCGTACGGGCATATTGATACCGTACGCATTGCGGCGCATGACTCCGTACCACTCTATATGACCGTTTACACCCCACCCTGCTATTCGCCCGACTCGATATATCCCGTGCTATATTTGTTGCACGGAATACATGGCAATCAGTATTCTTGGGAAGAAAAAGGGCATATCAGCACGCTTTCCGACAGCCTGATAACAAACGACAGTATCCGCCCCGTGATTATCGTAATGCCACTATGCATTGTACACGACTCAACGTATGCCACCCGTATTCCCGACTATGTCCACTGTATGCACGACTACCTGCACCATATCAAAAAAGGTGAGTTTGAAGCATATTTCCCCGAGATAGAGACTTATATCACCCAACATTATCCCATACAGACAAACGGTAACGCCATTGCAGGTTTGTCCTCCGGCGCACGGCAAGCCGCCATCATCAGTCAAACATACGATTTTGCCGTAGTAGGGCTATTCTCGCCAGTATTGAGCAAGCACCAACTGCCTTACGAGAAGACCGACTGCGTGTATTGGATTCGCAGCGGCAGGAGCGACCTATTCTATCCGCGTGCACGGAAAACCAACCGCTACCTCAACCGCAACGGAGTGGAACACTATTTCGAGCGGACAAGCGGACACCACAATTGGAAAGTATGGCGCATATACATCGGGGATTTTTTGATTTTTGCTTTTGGCAAATAGCGCAATAGCAGATGTTGAACGCAAGCAAAAAGAGGCTATCTAACAATGCAGGTTAGACAGCCTCTTTTTGGAAAGGTATCCGTTAGCAAGGTTTAGCCCATGCTATCGGCGACTTGGTGCCAGACATACTGGCGGAGAGTCGTGTACTGACGTTGCGACTTGAACGCAGCCATGTCGGCGGGCATCTTGGTAACATCGTGGAGGCGGGTGTTAACCGCCTTGCAGATGGCTCCGAAACGTGTGCAGTACTCTTGTTCAGACTGCGAAAGGGCAGTACGGCGTTTGCGTAAAACAGTAGTAAAACACGGATTATCCAACATAGCAGGGTTGGAGGTCGCCGCTTGGCGCACCATATAGGTTGTTTGATGACGCTTGACTATCTTGCCACTAAGGGTGGCAATAGGGTCGATATAAGTTACTTTCGCCATTGTGATTTGAATTTAGTTGAGTGCTGAGAGTTGAGTGTTGAGAGCAGTTTTTAGAGATCAGTGGTTAGTTTCGTAGCCACAATACCCCTATCCTCTATTAGGCTACACCAAACACTCAACTCCAAGCAGATTACAAATCAGGGTTTGGCGTATTCTTGGGAGAATATGTAACCGCGAAGCGTCTTGCACTTGGTCTGGTTTTTCCACTTGAGGAGATAGGCTGCGCGTTGGGCAGCATCTGCCATAATCGTGGCGACCTTTGCTTGCACCGTCTTCATCTTCTGCTGGGCAGTCTGCTGTCCTTCTGTGGGCGGCAGGTTGGTAGCAGGGTGCTTGAGGGCAATGCCTATAATCTGATTGTCAAACTTGCGTACACGGGTGTACACTTTGTCGGTGCGGGCATACTTGCCGCTAACTGTATCAAAATGCGTCATGGGAGAAATCTTCGCCATGGTCGTAAATCGGTTGTGTATATCCAGCCGAGAAGGGTTGAAAACAAAATAAAATAATAGTAGTTAGGGTCGCTGAAAACAAAAGCCTTATGTTTCAATAGTCACCGAGGTTAGGTTTAATAGCAATGACTATTGGTATGTAGATATACCTTAAATAATCAACAGACCGCTGTGGTTGTGGGTGCAATGTCTAACGTGTGCACCCGATGCACGTTCCTCATGGCAGTGCGTAACTGCGAGGAGGTCAGACAATCATAGGCGTAGAGACGATTGACCTAAGCATCGATGAGGTTTGAGCGTTTGTAAGTTAGAGTGTGGTTGTAATAGCATAGCACAAAGTGTATTTTTAAGAGATTTGCCTATTCGATTCGGCTTGCAAGCGTTGAACAAGCAAGTAGATACGTGACGAAGGATTAGCCAAGTCGGTGAGCAAGGCGGCACGCTTGATGGCGACAGGCATATTATTTTGCAACAAGCGGGTCTGTTTGTCGGTGAGTATGCCTTTGTGGTAGTTGCGCCATTCGGGAGCCGACTGCTGCAAAGTATGCACAATATCACGGGAATTGACAACCGCACGTTGGTCGGCAGAGTGCAAGAGGAACCATAATTCGATAGTGGGGTTGGATGCCAATAACTCAGCATTGCAGTTTTGTAGCCGTGGCAGAATTTCCGCAACATCCAAATCGTACATCAGGAAAGTAGAGACGCGGTCGGAAGGATTGAGTTGCATAGAGCGTTTGTATTCGTCTATCAAATGTTTGGATATAGACTGTCCTTGGATAGAAGACACGATACGTATGGGCGCCCGGAAATAGCGACGTAACATATCAATATATGTTTCTTCGGTTTGCCCCTCACAGAAGATGAGGAATACCTCTTTCATCTTACGAGGTGGTGCTTGTTGTCGTTGCCGATTACTCATGCTGCACCTCCCCTAAAAAAGATTTGAGAACAGCGGTGGACGTAGAGACAGCGGGTACCGCATCGAAACGCCCCTGCAGATAGCCCTTTTCTGCATCCATATTTTCACGGAAGTCCTTGAAATCATAGAGCGAATAAACCTCGGTAGAGCCGTCTGCACGCTTATTGACAAAGAGAATCTGATCTTTGCGGAAACGTTTCATATCAATGAGATTGGTGTTGTGCGATGTGAAGAGCATCTGCGAATGGGGTGTAGCATGCACCAAATCTATGATAAAGTCCGCAAGGCGCACGTGGAGTTGTCGGTCGAACTCATCGAGCATCAGCGATTTGCCGTTGCGGATGATGTCGATAAAGCGCAGTACAATCTGGAACAGACGCTTGGTGCCTTCGGATTCCTCGGTTTCCATATCGAATTGCATTTTCGGGTTCTGCTTGTGGTAGGTCTTGAATACCGGTTCCTTGGTGGGCAGAAGGGTAATGGTAGGTTCGCCGTTGGGTTGCATGACTTGTACCGGTTGTAGAACGTCTTTGAGACGCAGTTCGATATTGCTTATATCGCTATCACAAATAGCCAACGCTTTCAAGATGAGTGGTTTATAGTTGATGAAAGCCGCCCGCACATAGTCGTTTTGCGCAGGGAAGAGGTCGAGCATAAAATCGTGCAGGAAGAAATCATAGACTTGGATTGCCAACTCACGATTCATAGCGGACGCACGAGAGAGATAGAGATTGTTGTAGAGCAAACTATCGGCTATCTCTTTAGGACGCAACAGCAGTTTAGAGCCAAAAGTGTATTTCTTCTCACCGGCTTTGCGCTCAAAAACTTTGGCACGGCGCGAAGAAGGATAGTAATACAGCGATTCAGACAGAATCTCATGCGTATTGAGCGTATATTGATACTCGTATTCTATGTTGTTGCACACGAAATTGATGTAAAAGCGGGTCGGTTTTGCCGAATAGCCGTCAAACTTGAAGGGCTGGAAATCAAAGACCTTCTTATTGACATTATATTGGTGCGAATCCAAGATAGTACGACAGAAAAAGATGATAGCCCGGATAATGTTGGACTTACCGGCAGCATTGGAGCCGAAAAGTCCGACGGTTTTGAGAATCTTCTGTCCGTTCCACTCGAAGATGTTGTCGGAAAGAAGTTTTGCCTGCGAAGTGTGCAGATTAGCCGCCCTAAAATCAATGCGAATAGGATCCTTGATAGAGTAAACATTCTCCATCTCGATAGCTAAAATGCAGTTGATGTTGGTTTGGTTCTTATTCATTGTTGTATAGTTTAATGTTTTTGTGTCTGTTATGTTTTTACAAAAAACAGCTATTTGGTTGCGATTTTATGATTGCAAATGGCTTGTTTTTGTAAATCCGCTGCAAAATTACGGCTTATTTTTGATATGTGCAAATGTTTTTGCAAGAAAAACGCATTTTTTGTAGGATTATTACAAAAACAGCGCTTTTATAGTGACATAATTCGCTACAAAAGCGCGTAGGGGGGGGGAGTAGAGGATAGAGGATAGAGAGCAGAGAGGTTTTGTTCCTACCGATACGCCACATTATCAGAACACCCCCTTCGACATACCCGCATCGTGGCAATGGGCAAGGTTGGGAGAGATAACCCTAAATCGCGATGCAGAAAGAGTCCCTTTATCCTCAGCAGTACGCAAAAAACAAACCAATAAACGCTATAACTACTATGGTGCATCTGGCGTAATAGATAAGGTTGATAATTACCTTTTTGAAGATAGACTATTATTGGTCGGTGAAGACGGAGCAAATTTACTTTCAAGGAGTAAGGATAATGCTTTCTTTGCAGAAGGACGATATTGGGTAAATAATCATGCCCACGTGATAGATAGTACAGATAAATTGATTTTGGACTATGTTGCCATAGTGATAAACTCTACACCATTAGATAAATATATAACTGGGAGCGCACAGCCGAAGTTTACACAGGATAATCTAAATAATTTTCCTATCCCCCTTCCCCCTCTTGCGGAGCAAAGGCGCATCGTGGCGGAGGTGGAGAAGTGGTTTGCGTTGATAGACGATTTGGAGACAAACAAGCAGGATTTGCAAAGTGCGGTAAAGCAGGTACGTGCCAAAGTACTTGACCTTGCCATCCACGGCAAACTCGTACCGCAAGACCCCGCCGACGAACCCGCTATCGCCCTCCTGCGCCGCATCAACCCGCACTACACCCCTTCCGATACCTCACATTATCAGAATGTGCCTTTTGATATACCTGCATCGTGGGAATGGGTAAGATTAGATGATGTTCTAACCATTATGAACGGGTATGCGTTTAAGAGTTCAAAATATATTTCAAACGGAGGGGTGAGAATAATCCGTATAACGAATGTTCAGGACGGATATGTGTGTGATGACTCCCCTCTATTTTATCTGACTGCATTAGTGAATGAATACTCTTCTTTTTTGCTAAAAGAAGGAGATTTGTTAATGTCTTTAACAGGGAATGTAGGGCGAGTAGGTTTGCTACAACGGGAAATGCTTCCTGCTGCACTAAATCAACGTGTAGCGTGTTTAAGAGAGAAACAGCCATGGGGATATTTACGCTATATCTTTTACCTGCTACGTACCACATTTTTTCTCAATGCTTGTGTTGCTTCAGGAAATGCAACAGCACAACTTAATATCAGTACGGGTTGGCTCAAGGGTTTTCTTTTCCCCCTTCCCCCGCTTGCGGAGCAAAAACGTATCGTATCGGAGATAGAGCGGATATTCGGTGTGTTAGGCACCATCGAAGAGAACATACGTTAGGCAGCCGCCCTCTTGCAAATCCTGTATATTATACCATACACTAAAAATTTTTTTAGGTATGGCAACGGATTATGCAACTTTTCTTCGGAGGTTAGACCTTGCGAAGAACACCGTCAGTTCGTATGTTTGGACGGTACAGTATTTTCAGAAAACATACGGAGAAATCAACAGAAAGAACTTGCTTGCGTACAAAGGCTATCTGGTGGAGCATTTCAAGCCGCAGACCGTCAATCTGCGTTTGCAAGGCATAAACAAGTACCTGGAGTTTACCAGACAGGACAAACTGAAACTGCGTTTCGTGAAAGTGCAGCAGAAGAATTTTCTCGAAAACGTCATCAGCAATGCCGATTACAAGTTTCTCAAAGCCTGTTTGTTGCGCAACGGGTACAAGGATTGGTATTTCGTGGTGTGGTTTATGACCGCCACGGGGGCACGTGTGAGCGAACTGCTGCAGATAAAAGCCGAACACGTGCAAACAGGGCATCTGGACATCTACACCAAAGGCGGCAAAGTGCGGCGTATCTATATTCCGAAGAGTTTGCAACAGGAAGCCCTGCAATGGCTGCAAGAACGGCAACTGACAACGGGGTATATTTTCCTCAACCGTTTTGGCGAGCGTATCACGGCACGGGGTATCGCTATGCAACTCAAGCACTTTGCCGACAGGTACGGACTAAAACGGGAGGTGGTCTATCCGCACTCGTTCCGACATCGCTATGCCAAGAACTTTCTGGATAGGTTCAATGATATTGCGCTTTTGGCAGACCTAATGGGACACGAAAGCATAGAGACCACCCGTATCTATCTCCGCCGCACCGCCAGCGAGCAACGGCAGATAGTGGATAAAATAGTAAACTGGTAACAAAAACGCCCCCGCACGGGGGCGTTTTATTATACCTATCTCACA
>USNU01000096.1 GCA_900556095.1 uncultured Bacteroidales bacterium
CGATGTAATTCTCTCTGCCACGAATGCAGACGACTTGTTTCGCCTCTATAGGCAGTATGTCCCCGTAAACAACAGTTTTGAGACATTGCGCCCCTACGTGGAGCGCCACAAGCATGGTGAGGAAAATGTGCTTTTTCCGGGTAAACCGGATATGTATGCCACCACTTCGGGTACCACCAGCGAGCCGAAATGGATTCCGATGACGCACAAGTATCTCAAGGATGTGTACGGCAAGATGTCGCATATCTGGACGTGGAACTTCGTCAAGCACCGCAGCCGTATCTTTGCGGGGCATATATTCCCGATTGTGGGCAAGGAAGTGGAGGGCTATGCACCCGATGGTACGTTGTTCGGTTCGGTAAGCGGTGTCTTGGTGCGCGACATTCCGTCTATCATCAAGAAACACTATACCGCTCCCGCCTCGGTGATGTCGATTGCCGACTATTCTGCCCGCAACTACACCCTCATGCGCCTGGCAATGCAACACCGGGATGTAACGCTTTGGTCAACTGCCAACCCGTCCACAATTCTCGAACTGATGCGTACTGTGGACGAGCACGCCGAGGAACTGATAGAGGATATAGAACGCGGTTCGCTGACCTACGATTTCGACATATCTTCCCATATCCGCGAGGAATTGTTTCCGTATATGTCGCCCAAACCCGAGCGTGCCGAGGAACTGCGTCAGATACTGCGCGAGAAAGGCAAACTTCTGCCGAAAGACTATTGGCCGTGGTTGCAGTA
This sequence comes from uncultured Bacteroidales bacterium, assembly GCA_900556095.1. Classification (GTDB taxonomy): domain Bacteria; phylum Bacteroidota; class Bacteroidia; order Bacteroidales; family Paludibacteraceae; genus Colicola. Next base: position 745 of record USNU01000096.1, read on the forward strand.
CCTCAGTACATGGAAATGCGGCAATACGAAAATCTATATGGATAAGTATATGGACGCTTTCGACTGGGACAAGACCTACTATCAGGAGTTGGGGTATATCGCTACCGAGTGCCGCTTTGGCTTTGCGCTCGATGACACCAATGAGTCGGTGCTCTTCCCGCAGTTCCATTACTACGAGTTTGTGGAGGAAAGCGAACTTGATACTCCGAATAAACATTTCCTGCAAATCAACGAGTTAGAGAAAGGGAAACGTTATTGTGCGTATGTTACCACTTATTCGGGGCTGTTCCGCTATAATATGAATGACCTTGTCGAAGTGGGTGGGAAATACTACAACACTCCGACTGTCCATATGGTGTCGAAGGTGAATGGTATCGTGTCTATGACGGGCGAGAAACTCTATGAACCGCAGTTTATTCAGGCGGTACACGAGGCAGAGGAGGAGACGGGTATCAAGACCAAGTTCTTCGTCGGTTTCGCCGATGTCAAGGAGTCGCTCTACCATTTTTACTACGAGTTTGAGGACGAGCGTATTGACCAGAAAGAGGCGGACGAGTTCACCAAAGTGGTGGATAAGCACCTCCAAGCCATCAATATCGAATACGAGTCGAAACGTGCTTCGTTCCGTCTTCATGCCCCGCAGGCGCACATTCTCCTGAATAACGCGTATGCGCGGTTTAAGGCTGCGTGTCTGCGTGACGGTTTCCGCGACGGACAGTTTAAGTTCAATCTGCTGATGCAAGACGAGAAACGCCGCAACAAATTCAGCCTGATTGAGCGTTTTGAGACGGGTATGGAGCGTGTGGCTTCCTCTATTATGGAGCAGGCGAACATAATCGATGATCGAATAGAGCAACGCCGTGTTGAGCGTGAGAAACGTGCTATCGAGCGTCAGAACCGTCGTCGGGAGCGCAACACCAGACGACAAGAGAAGCGAAAATAACCGCCGCTATGAAACTCCCGACAAGCGATGCATTGACTGCTGAAACAGAGGCGGTGATTCTCGATTTGGATGGCACTATATATGACAAGCGCCATCTGCCCGCGCACCTCATCGCCCGCAATATATTATGGTTGTCCGTCCTCTCTGCCGAGCAAAAGACCCGCAAGGCGATGCGGGGAATGTATCTCGGTTCCAAGGGGGCTTTCTATACCGAGTTTTTTCGCCGTATGGCAGACGGACGTTCGTTTACGCCTGCGGTGGCTCGTTGGTGGTATTTCCATAAGTATATGCCCTCTATGGTGAGCACCCTGAAGCGGTATTACCGCCCACGGGCGTGGTTTAGCGCATTCTTATCGGAGTGTCGCAACCGCCATTTGCGTGTGGTGGTCTATTCGGACTATGGTTTTGTAGATGAGAAACTTCTTGCTCTTGGGTTGCACGCAGATATGTTTGATTTTGTGGTCTCCGCCCCCTCCTTGGGCGGACTCAAACCATCCAAGGAGTGTGCAGAAGAGATTGCCAAGCGCCTTAATATCCCGCCGGCACATTGCCTTTTTGTCGGCGACCGCGATGATACCGACGGGGCATCCGCCCGTGCCATCGGTGCCAAGTTCTGCAGGGTAGAATAAGGGAAAACTCAATGCGTAATTGACGCTGTCAGAATGTTAATAATTGTGTATTGTACATTATGCGTTGTGCACTGAAAAAGTAAGGTGGATGCTTATAGGATGCTTATAGGATAGGCGGATGTATTATATATAAAAATTGTCAATCATTACTTGTTAATTGTGAAAAAATGAATAGACGTTACGCAGAATTAGAGACCGAACCGGGTGTTTATATCCCTAACGTGGGCATCGATTACCCCGAGGACGATCCGTATGCACGCTTATACAAACCGACCTACGACCGCAATGTGGTGGTGGACGAGAATTATCCCTACTTAAACCAATCGTTTAAGTTCCGTTTTCTCAATTGGTCGATGTGGGGATTGTTGCTCAAGGTGGGGCTTGGCATCAAACTGCGTGTGCAGATGGGCTTGCGTATCAAAGGGCGTGAGAACCTCCGTAAGTACAAAGATGTTCTTGCCGGTGGGGCAATCACCATTGCCAACCATTGCTATCGTCTTGATTGCCCATGTGTACTGATTGCCGTTCATGCCAAACATACCACACGCATCCCGATGTATGCGCCCAATTTCTCTACCAAGGACAATTTCTTTCTCAATGTGGTCGGCGGAATACCTATCCCGCCGCAGGAAGCAGGTATCTCCGCTCTCAAGAAGTTCAATGCCGCTTTCGATGAGTTCCACCGCCGCGGTTATTGGTTCCATATCTTTCCTGAGGCGGCACGCTGGGACTTCTACAAACCGATCCGCCCGTTCCAGAAAGGGGCTTTCTCGATGTCGTACAAGTACAATATGCCGCTCCTGCCGTGTGTCATTACCTATCGTGAGCGCACCGGCATTTACCGCCTTTTCGGCAAAAAGGAACTCCCGCTTCTGCAGGTGGAAATAGGCGCACCTATTCTCCCTAATCGCGACAATCCGCGCGGTGTGGAGATTGAGCGTCTGCGTACTATGGCACACCATACTATGGAGCGCATGGCAGGCATCACCAAAAATAGTTGGGCAGTCAGTCCCGAACAGGAATAAGGGTTAACTACAAATTACTAATTACAAATTATCCACAATGCGCCGCCTTCTCCCCTATATCGCCGTTCTCCTGTCAATGCTTATTTGGTCGGCATCGGGTATTGCTGTCAAGGAAGCCCTTGTAGCACTCTCGCCAATGACGATGATTGTTATCCGTTTTACGCTGGCTGTGTTGCTGATGCTCGTGGTAGGACTATGTGCCCGCAAGAGCGAGATGTTCCGTCTGCAGAAAGTGGATAAGAAAGACCTCCCGCTTTTTATCTTGGGCGGTATTTTCCAGCCGTTTCTATACTATATACTGGAGACATTCAGTTACGATGCTCTCTCTTCGCCCACTATTGCCGAGGCACTGCTATCTACCAGTCCCGTTCTGGCACCTTTTTTTGCGGCAGCCATCCTGCGTGAGCACGTTACGCGGTACAATATTCTGGGTATTATTGCCTCCACCGTCGGTATGCTTTTGCTGGTGCTTGTGGGGGCGTCCGATTTCAGTATCGGTAACCCGTGGGGCATAGCCTGTGCCTTTGCGGCGGTCTCGGCAGCGGTACTTTATACTATTGTTCTGCGCCGTATTCCGCCCGGATACAATCCGCTGACGGTTGTTTTCTATGTCCAACTGTCTGCCCTCGTTCTGTTCTATCCTTTGTGTGGATTTACCGATGGCGTGAGCGGTTTTGCCCACCTTGCCGAGGTGGATACTGTGCAACTATGGCGTTCTTTGGCGGCAGTAGGTTATCTGGCACTCGGTGCGTCCGTTGTGGCTTTTATCTGTTTTTGCTATACCGTCCGTGTTATCGGTGTTACCCGCACCAATGCTTTCAATAACGTCCGCCCCGCTTTCACGGCTATTTGGATGCTCCTTTTCTTCGGCGAACAACTCCCCTGGACTAAATGGCTCGGTATTCTCCTCATCATCATTGGTCTCTTCGTCTGCCAAAAGCAGACCTCAAAACCACTCTCAAACAATTAACGTTCTGCAAAACATATAATTAACCACGCATTACCCATTAAATTATATGATTTGATTATATGGCAAATTATATGTTCAAAAAATTAATGTCCAATTACACGCAGACTAGCGTTCCTAAAGAAAAAATGACCCATTACACGATCCTTACATTTACAAAGACAAAAGGACAATGCCCTGCAAATAACCCGCATAGAACTTATCTGTTCCGTTTTTTAGGTTTCCTCTTTCCATCATTCTCAATGCAACCTTTTTTCGTCCTCTATTTGCAAATACAAAAAATATGTAGTACTTTTGCAGTGCTTATTTAACAAATCTAATATAATAAAACTATGGCAAACAAGTACACCGGTACCCAAACCGAGAAAAATTTGGAAGCAGCATTTGCTGGTGAAAGTCAAGCACGTAATAAATACACCTATTTTGCATCAAAAGCCAAAAAAGATGGTTTTGAGCAAATAGCAGAGTTATTTCTCAAGACGGCAGACAACGAGAAAGAGCATGCTAAGTTGTGGTACAAAGAACTCCACGATGGCATCGGCTCAACGGCAGAAAACCTAAAAGACGCAGCCGAAAGTGAAAACTATGAATGGACAGATATGTATGATGGCTTTGCAAAAACAGCCGAGGAAGAGGGATTTACCGACTTAGCACACAAATTCCGTCTGGTGGCCGCTATCGAAAAACACCATGAGGAGCGTTATCGTGCGTTATTGAAGAACATTGAAACCGCTACCGTTTTTGAGAAAAGTGAAGTGAAGGTATGGGAATGTCGCAACTGCGGTCATATTGTGGTTGGCACAAAGGCACCGGAAGTTTGTCCTACTTGCGCTCATCCGCAATCTTATTTCGAATTGCATGTAGATAATTTCTAATCTGCGTACCCATAAAAAAGAGTCTGTCCTAACTGATTAGGCAGTCTCTTTTTTGTGCCACCGTTTTTTTACAGAAAGATAACCAATATATAAAGTACACAGCAGAACCATAAAACCTGTAGGAATATCTCCTATTGGGGTATTCTTATTCTGTTCTTGATTAGTTACTTCCGGCAGTTTTTCCCCATCCTCTCCTTCTCCAAAACTATCCTTGTCCCCACCGGCAATGCGCCGTGGACGACGAGTAATTCCATTTGCATCCATATCGGAAACAGATGTTATACCTTGTGGAGAATCAGAAAGTAGAATTGAAGTGGAATAGAAAGGGCAAGATATTATCACCTCTTTTGTTTTTTCAATAGAAGTTGTATGAACTATATGGGTATTTGCAGATAGGGCCATACATATATATAATACACTGAACAAGCACATATATCGGTATCTACACACAAGTCTTAAGAATTATTTATCAATATGCAAAATTACTCATATTTTGTGTGTTATGCAATTTTTCTACCGACAAAATATAACTTTACTGCATTTTTCTAATAATCATTCTCGTAGCATTACATATATCACTCAAATTTTGTAACTTTGCAATCTAAAACAACACTGCTTAAATAGGAGTTTGCGAGATTGTTGTTGTGTATATCACTCAAATTTTATAACTTTGCAATCTAAAACAACGTATAGGTTGACCGAGCATACTTGCTACAGGTTGTGTATATCACCCAAATTTTATAACTTTGCAATCTAAAACAACACCGCTCTTGATTCATATATATCCGCTGACGTTGTGTATATCACTCAAATTTTGTAACTTTGTAATCCAAAACAACTAAGTTCGGACGGACAAAACAGGCTATCTGGTTGTGTATATCACTCAAATTTTGTAGCTTTGCAATCTAAAACAACAGAGGAAACAGAGCCCAACAAATCAGATGTGTTGTGTATATCACTCAAATTTTGTAGCTTTGCAATCTAAAACAACGACAGCAGCAGACACTGCAAC
>USNU01000097.1 GCA_900556095.1 uncultured Bacteroidales bacterium
GCAGAGATGTTGCATCCAGTCTATGCTCCGGCCTTAGGATTGGACGTAGAGTATGCATTCAACCCGTTCTTGGCGTTGGGAGTGAACTATATGTTCGATATGTACCGTGTTACCGGTAATACAAAAAACGGAGATAACGCAGACATTCTGCTCCAAGGTATGATGCATAGAGCAGGTGCATATTTGGCAGTGGACCTAATGAATTGTTTTTACCCGCGTGCTGAACGCAAAATCTTCAGTTTCCAACTCCTCGGGGGTGGTGGCGCAGGGGAGTTCAAAAACAATACGTATTTTACAGATGACTCTCGCTGTCATACGGGGAGTACAGATCCACTTAAAATGGATGCTTATAAAAATCGTCCGTACTTGTTGGGAGGCGTGAATTTTGAATTCAATCTCAGTCGTAGTATCGCCTTGGGTATCAAGGGTACATACTCTTATTTTACCAAGGACGATGTTGATGGACGAGGTTATCAAGGGTTGAGTTCAATTGCCAGCAAAAATAACGATGGCATATTCGATGTTACACTCAATTTACGTTACAAGATTGATGCTGTACACAAGACCCACGTACGCAACATTGCATCCGACCGCATAGTTGATAAGCAATTGGAAGCCAACGCGATGGCCAGACAGCCCAAGAATGCCAACACCAACGCACACATTGATACTGTTGTGATTGTGCACAAAGATACAGTTGTCCTGCAATCGAAATCGCAGACAATGGTTGAGAAATCGGAGGATGTGTATTTCATCTATTTCGAAAACGGCAAATCGTCTCTCTCTTCTACCGGGCTGATTACCATTCAGCAGGTGGCCAACCATTTGGAACGTGAAACACAACGTTATGCTGTAATCTACGGTTATTGTGACAATACGGGATCCGAGAATATTAACAACATATTGGGTGAGGCACGTGCCGAGTCAGTGTTGAATGAATTATTGGAAGAGTATGGCATTGATGCCAGTCGTCTCACAGCCTGCGGACGCGGGAAAATTATTGGCAGACACAGCAAAGCCGCTTATAGTCCCAACCGCCGCGCAGAAGTACGTTTAGTTACTTATAACGAATTTGAGCAACTGAAAGCCGAATGCGCAGAAGGCTATAAACCGACGACAAACAATATTATTAATACTACGGCGCAGGATATATCGTCTGATACTGTTTTAGACGAGGTCACAGTTACGAGAAATATGACGCTCAGTCGATTGGCACGTAAGTATTACCAAAATACACATTGTTGGGTATATATTTACAAAGCTAACAAGACGGTTATTTCCAACCCGAATGCACTAACAGCCGGCACACATTTGGTAATTCCCGAGTTGACCGAGGCACAACGTGCAATTACTAAGGATAAGTGCCTTGATACATACAAGAAGTTTCGCGCCAATAATAAATAATTATAGACAAACATAGGTTCGTATCGCCTACAGATACGATGGTCTCATAGCTCAGTTGGTTAGTAGCACCTGACTCATAATCAGGGGGTCGTAGGTTCAAGCCCTACTGAGACCACAAAAAGGGGATAATCCGAAAGGGTGTCTCCTTTTTTTTGTGTATTTATCTCTTTACAGGTTTGGCGTAGTTTTTGCACTGATAATCAGCATTTATAAATCTGACGAACTATGTACTCTCTTTCTGTAATGATGCTGACTGCTGCACTGATAGTGGGGGTTTCGGTATGCCTTATTCCAAATGTAATATGGTTTCTATGGTGGGCTATAGCCGAGATGTTCCATTTCTCAACGCCGCGTTATGCTCCTTGCGTGGACGGCTGCCGGTTTGGTAGCAGCCGTGTGGCTCATTATGGCATACGGTTTCTTTGTAGGGCGTTTCCGTTTGGAGGTCAAACCGACCACCTACACCAATGCCCAACTGCCCAAAGCCTTCGAAGGCTATAAGATTGTTCATATCAGCGACCTGCACCTCTCCACATACGACGACCGCCCTGCGGCATTGCAACGCATTGTGGACTCTATCAACGCGCAGCAGCCTGACCTAATCTGCTTCACGGGCGATTTGGTAACAATCGGCGTCTCAGAGGCAAATCCTTATACCGATATCTTGCGCCAACTGCACGCTACCGATGGGGTGGTAAGCGTATTGGGCAACCATGATATGCTGATTTATACCCACCTAAGCGAACAACGACGTCTTGCAGAAGTGGAGCATTTGGCAGACTATGAGCGCACACAATTAGGTTGGCATCTCTTGCGCAACGAGCACCTGACCATTGAACGCAACGGACAGCATATCAACATCATCGGTGTGGACAACTGCTCCTGCGAGGGGGAAGGTTTCCGTACTATCTATGCAGGTGATCTACAGAAAGCCAAAGCGGGGGCAGACGGGTTCTCCATTCTCCTTTCGCACGACCCGAGCCATTGGCGGGCAGAGGTGCTGAATACCGATATACCGCTCACCTTGAGCGGGCATACTCATTCGGGGCAAATGCGTATCTTCGGTTGGGCGGCATCGAGTGTCAGTTTTAAGGAGTCGGCTGGCTGGTACGAGCAGAACGGACATTCTCTGTATGTCAATTCGGGCATCGGTTGCACCCTCCCCGTCCGCCTCAACTGTCCATCGGAGATAACGGTTATCACACTGCAATAAAGCGCAAAGTGCAACTCGCTATACTCAAGCAAAAACCGCCTAATCAACGTGAATTTGATACAACGAAAACTATTAAAACAAAACTTGCAAAACTTTGTCTTGCGGCGCAAATATCGCTCTACTGCGCGTTGCTTGCAGGGACCCCGTGTCCCACGCTTTGGAAACAAATACACGAAAAATTATACCCAATATATTCAAATAAACATTGTCATCTTACAAATGAACAATATATAGAAGACATTATATACCTCATTATCCACATAGCACAAACAACCTCAACTATCCACTTGGGAACCGAGGTTGGAATATATAATGTGCAAACAATTTACTATGTTTTTAGGAACAGAATCTGTTGGCGGAATTAAAGTAGCATAACTGAATAGAACCCTTTATTGCGACAAAAAGAATCTATCAAATATGGGAATTACTGATATTCTCGTGATTGAAACTGCTTTATCCTATGTGTATGTACCATAGTTGGTTGCAGAATGGCGATTGTCTATATAAAAAGAAAAAACTTGGTTATCACTAATGGAAAATCGAAGTAAGTATAAAATAAGATATCAACATTATAAAAATAACTATTCAGGCATTACTCGTATTTAAGTTTATAAATTTCGGACAAGTCGAACTGAAAAACCGAAATTTTTATCATAACTATGTTGTGGAGAGGTAGTTCCTAAAACACTAACAAGGCAATACGATTGTTCTTTACTCTGTGCATTTGCAGCCCAATAAGTAGCATCATTACCTATATTGTAAACTTTTTTTCCGTCACGATAACCGTTGTAGGGTAAAAAGATTGCTCCAGATTTTTCTAATTTTTCCCACTCGGAAATAGAGTATATATTTTTGTTAAATCCCATTTCACTAACAAAACTTACCCCATGAGGTATTACCCAATCATCTGGAAGTATAATTATTCCATATTCACCATTGATGGTGGCTGCTGCACATAAGTTCTCTGCGTTCTCACGCCCTTCAAACAAATATGTCCATTCCGAAGCAATGAGTGTACGCCACGTATTAGGCGCATAGCCACTTATATAATTCGTACCCCAGTCAACAAAAGTTTGATAGTTCTCTATATTTGTACTCGTATCCGTAGGATGATTTCCTGTTCCCCAACCAAATAAATCCACCCAACCATTATACATCGGAGATATATTTTCATTTGCAGTGCCAATGCAATCATATTGGTGTTCAGCAAATCGCCAAGTATCCGTACTTGCTTGGTATTGCAAATTGCCTCGAGAAAATTTTATTTTTCCACGATCAGTAGTAAACACTCCAGATAATTCTTTAGATTCCCATTGAGCATACAACGTTATATTTTTCTCTATCACCAAATTCACCCCATCTTTGTACGATATACCTGTTCCGTTCTCTTTGGTATTCCATTCGTAAAATAAATATTCTTCTTTTGTAAACCCACATAGAGTTAATGACTTAGCCACTCCATAATAGAATGTATCTTTAGGCATTGTACCAACACCGCCATTTGCGTCGAAAGTAACCACAAACATAAATTCGGAGTTTGGTTGGTCACCTGTGCCACTTCCGCTGCTACCATTTTTTGCGATTTTGATGATAGTGCCGTCGGAGAGGGTGAAATAGACGTAGTTGTCGTCTTGGGTTACGGAGCGGAATATGGTATCACCCGCGTCGCCTTTGTCGCCCTTATCTCCTTTATCTCCCTTGTCGCCCTTGTCGCCTTTCGCACCATCGGAACCGTTGGTGCCAGTGGTGCCGTCCTTACCGTCTGCGCCAGTGGCTTTGCCGAGTTGTGTCCAGTTGGTGCCATCGTAGGAGATGTACCAGTAGTTGTTTTCTATTTTCAGTTGCGGGGTGTTGCCGTTGACGCCGTTGGTGCCATCTGTACCGTCGGTGCCGTCTTGTCCGTCCTGACCTTTGTCGCCGGTGTCGCCTTTGTCACCCTTGTCGCCTTTCTCGCCGGTAACGCGAATCTTGTTGCCATTGGCGTCGGTGAGCCAGTTGCCGTCCACCGTCCAATAATAGACGCCGTCGGTGTCCTGCTTGGCACCCACCGTGGGTTTGTAGCCGTCCACACCATCGCGACCGTCTTTGCCATTGGTACCATTGTAGATGGTGATGGGGTCATGGTGATTGAATGTGATAGTGTAGCCGACAATGGTGTTGCCATTGCGAATCTCGGTAACATTGGTGATATAGTCGCCGTTATTCTGTGCCTTGATAAGGGTTTCGAGGGCGGCGATGTTGGTGTTCATCTCCTGACAGAGTGTCTCCAAAGTGCTGACACGGCTATCCATATCGCCCATCACATTCCATATAGAATCTTTGTTGTTGCAACTTGCCAATACCAGCACAAGCACCAACAGGATATATTGTAACTTTTTCATATTCTGCAAATTAATGGTTAATTACATGATAGTTTAATGTTCGTTAGATTAGAAGTTGAAGGCGATGCCTGCTCCATTGCCGGTGTAGTTGACATTCAGTGTCATCCGATGTCCTTTCACGTAGAGCGGAATACCCACCACGGTGAGCGCACCGCCCATCGGCATCAAGATATAGCCTGCCACTTCGGCAGCGTGGGTGGAGGCAGTGAAGGCTTCTGCCTTGGAGCGATAGTCGTCCAGCGAGAGGTACTGCAGACGGGAGTCGGTATTGGCGGGATTGGTGGTGTAGCCCGCTAACGGATTAGGTACAAAATTGGCATACATCAGGCACGCCATACCTGCTGCCAGACAAGGGACGCCTACCGAGAGGGATACCGTACCCGTTGTTTTCAGGGCTTCGCCCACTACTTGATTTGGATTGCTTGCGCGGTCGGCGTTGACAAGCGCAACAGATTGAGCACTAAGGCTTGCAGAAAGAGCCGCAAGCAGAAGCATAATGAGTGTTTTTCTCATTGTGTAATAATTTTTGTTTGTCTGTCGGCTCCAAACAGACGATATACGTAAATTGGATTATACAAAAAGAGCGTGGAACCCTTATTTTTACTTATTCTCCTTTCTGAGGTTCCTGCAAGACCCACGTACAAGAATAAGCAACTAACGTCCACGCCGAATATGTATATCCGTTTTGTGTACTCGGAAGTACACAAAACGAGAAATACACGCCAATGGACGTTTATTGCACTCTTGTTTCGGGTACTTGAAATTTTGCAGGATTCCAGAAAGCCAAAACAAGCGCTAATAAACGCCTTTTTATTTATATGTCTGCCAACGGCTGCATTGCAACGGTTTGTAGGTCAGGCATATACATTGCCCGCCGCTCCCTTACCACGCAAGACGTTAGCAACCGCAAAAGTACAACAAATGTTTGAATTATGCAAGTGAATATGAAAAATTATTATATTGACAATGCGATGTCTTCTATGCGGCATATAGTGGCGCGTGCTGCGCACAAAGCGGTGCTTTGCGCCACTATATGCCGAACCGCATGGCAAAAGGTGTGTTATCTGTCGTATATCTTTCGTATATCTTTCGTATATGTTCCT
>USNU01000098.1 GCA_900556095.1 uncultured Bacteroidales bacterium
AAGATACTATCCTTTTCATAAGTCTGTATCGTGTCGTGGTAGTAGCGGGTTACTATGCTGTCCCGATACTCTACACTCGGTAGGCACTCGCAGGTCTTGCAGCCACGGAGTACCCACGCAAGCAGCAGGGCAATAAACACGCAAGCCAACAGGCGAATGATATGTACAGGGTTGATACGCATTACCCCACTACCTCCGCTTGGGTGTCCTCAATATGCGGAGGTTCGGGAGGGTCGGTTGGCTTGTGAGCCTCCTCCCATTCCGTTTTCTCTGCGTCGGTACACTCGTGCCAACTGTCGTCGGCGTTCATTACTTGCGAAGCAAAGGTGCGGCTCTCTATACCATCCTCCGTTACCTCGTCTTTGTAAAGCCAATGCCCTTGACTGGCTTTGTAAATTGTTATCGTTGTTGTCTCCATAATTACGATGCTTTTGCCACAGACCAGTTAATTCCTGCGATATAACTTGTTACATAACCCCCTATCGGTTGCCCATTATACACAAAACCGCTCTCGTCGTTAAATATAGCGTCATACACCGTTGCAGACAATGTGAGTGTGAGTTTCGATGTTCCCGTTCTGTCTTGTAACTTGTGGAGTATGTATTCCACGAAATTCACAAAAAACTGCTCCCTGTTGGTAGTACAACGGTTGGTGTCCTCTATAAGGTCGGTATTGTCGTTCAATGCCTCTGTTGGCTCCCACTTGGGCAATTGTACGTTGATGTCCTGCGTCATCACCGCCTCAAGGTGTATCAAGCGTGGACAATCAAGAAATGCATTGTATCTTGCCTTAGCATAATTCAGTTTACCTATGATGTATGTCTTAAGATTTGGCATATTGCTGGTAACGTTTCCATTGTATCCCTCGTTCTGTATTAATGTACAACTTGGGACATAGACATACTCTAATGCGTGGCAATTAGCAAAAATTGAGGCATTTGAATTTAGATTAAACTTAGGCAGAATGAGCCGCTTTAGGTTAGGAGAGTTGGCAATAACATAACCGTGATAATTGATATTTCCACCTTCTGCGGATATTGTCAATAATTTTGGCAGATTGAGTTCTTTTAAAGCAGATGCTCCGATTACACCATTCGATGAATAACTTCCCCATACTTTTTCTAATAGTGGTGCACTAAACTCCTTTAGTACTGGGCTGTTTACAAACCCACTCCTTGCATTGAAATTATCACCGATGAAACCAATGTAACATAATTTAGGTGCATCCACCTTAGTAAGAACTGAACTATTAGCCATTGAGAATGTTGCTCGTACAAGTTGAGGAATATAAATTTCTATCAATGGTGCTTGAATGTTATTTAAAATAGGGTAAGTACATTCAGTTAGATCAGGGAGATATAGTGCTAGAAGATACTGTGGTCTTTGAAGAAGAGGACTAGCTATTCTTCGCACCCCAAACTCTACACATTTGTAATCTGAATCATTATTTCCAATGAAATAACCACTGGTGTGGTTAAGAATATTATTTATTCTAACATTGCGAGGATAACTCGATGTGATATTACCCGCACAGCGAATATCCAACACCGAACTATCATCAAAGACGATAATCTCGTTCAGTCCAATGTTTTTGCTGATGTTGAGTGCTCCCAAGTCACCTTTTATGGCTATTCGATAGGCAGTGAAATATGAGATGTCAAAGTCGGACTTATTCTCGCCTACCTTAAAGTAACACACGATAAAACGATTGGCATGTTTGTCATTATCATCGTGCCACGTGTGCGTGTTCGTACTATCGTAGAAATCACCATCAGAGGTGAGATAAGCGTCTGCATTGAGCAGGTTCGTGGTGGCATCTATTTTACCGAACTCAAAGGCTACCGCCACGGCATAGTCACTACGGTAGTACTGCTCTGCCACCTCTTCGGCTCGATAGAGAATACTATCGTCGAAGTCGTTCATTCGTCTATTGACCACTTGCACCTCTCTCTCGTATGGTGCTACCTTGACCCGCTGCAAGCCGAGGTAGCCGTCGTCGGGTGTAACGACCTGTTCGATATCAGCAGGGGCGACCTCCTTGGTCTGCAAGCCGCCACGGAGTGTAGGCAGCACTTGTTCCACCAACTGTGCATTCGTTTTTGCGAGGGTAAGACTTGTCTGTTTGTTTTCAGAGATAGTGGAAGCGTCTCCGAAACCGACAGACATATCAATGCCTTTCTTCGCGCTTTCGCCGATATTAGGCTCGCCGCCGCCAGTGCCGAAGCCGACAGATATATTCAAGTCTTGGCTCATAATTCTGCTTTGATTGGTGAATACTGGATTTCAATGCCCGTTGCCAGACTCTTGATGTACACGCTCTCGTCTGTATCGGTGATTATTTGTGCCAAAATATCCATACGCAATGCGCCCTGCATAGTCTTGGTTTTGTCGGACGGAATAACACCCGATAATGTCTTTTTATCGGCACTCATTGTTAGATTTGCCTTTTTGCTACTTGTGGTATAATTGCAAAACTTGACAATGTTCGAGATATCGGTATAGAGATAAACATCCACACCCGAGAATGCGTCCCATTTCTCTATCGTGCTGATTTCGTTGATAGAGATGTAAAAGTCTATGCTTTCGCCTTGGTATCGTATCATAGTGCAAAATAGTTAGTGAGCGCAGGGACGGTCAAGACCCTGCACCCGATGTGGTTATCCCTGCTTTTCCCAGCAACCCTCGAAATACTTGGCGAGAGGTGCAAGCGGTGCAATCTCTGCTTTATTTTTCGATTTCCACGTGGCAGTCACGTTCCAAACGACAGCAGATGTAAGGTCTTGCTCTACAGGTGCAATGGCTTGAATTGTAGCAGGTTTGTCCGAGAAATGGAGCAGCGTTTCCGTGCGCCACATCAACAGCCAATGCTCGTTCTCTGCATGCTCGTAGAAATCCTTGTTTCCGCTGTAGGACGGGTCTTTGAATGTGAGCGTGTGGAGGTAGCCAAGCAATCGAGTTTCCTCGTCTCCATAGCCGTCTCCTGTCTGCGCTGCGCCACCGTCATACGTTCCTGTGGTTTCGCTGATGATGTGTATCTTTCCCGATTCCACGAGGCTCTCGAACAGCGTCTCTGCATTTTGCTCCTTGCTGCTGTTCTTGAGAGCGTCAATGAGTTCGGTCAAGTCTGTAGAACCGTCCACAAGAGCGACACCACGAATACGACCAAGTTCACGACCACAAGGGTCGCAGGTGTGGATGAGGCTCTCTCCGGAAGCCACCCCACAAGTTATACGTTGTAACGACATAGTTGTTATTTGTTTTAGTTGCACCCTGCATTGTAGGTGCTTGTTATACGATAATTGATTTTGAATAGGTAGTACTTCGGGGACATAAAGTATGTAACACCCACGTACTCCGAAGCGAATATCTGCAGCATATTAAAATCGCTGCGCGAGAGCGTGCATTTGTCCGTAAAGGCAATGGCTTTGCGGGCTATACGTTCCATCTCGAACGGCGACAGACACTTGCGTTTGCCAAATACTATGAGCGACATATCCGCTGTTTCCGTATATCCGTTATGGCTACCGAATGAAGAGGTGTTGTCTTCTTGGAATGATATGTCGTTCAGTCTGTGGTAAAGCGTAATGTCGTGCTTGTCGGTCTCACCATAGACATCTATGCACTCGCCGGTCTGCAGTATCAATGCGGGGAACGTGATGTCCTCGTCTCCACGCACGGCGATAGATTCTGCAAGCGTGTAGGCTTTGAGGTCATGTTCGCCATGCAGCAAGTCTGCTATGGTGTCGTTGATATGTGCAATGCTGTCTATCATGAAGCGCAATATTTGGCAATAAAGTCGTCTGCAATCTGTTTGACAAGTGCGCGTTCTTCGGCTGTAGGTGCAAAGATAGGTTTCTTGTACGTGTCTTCGCACCAGCGGGCTTTCTGCATACTCTCCATAGTATTGAAGCCTATGCCGTAACCGTTCTCAATCGGATACACCTCGTAACTGTCTTCCAACGCTCGCGTGAGCGACAGAATGACCTTGTTGTCCGTACCTCGTTTGGCTTTGATACGCGCACGAATATACGCAGGCGTGTATGTACCAATGGGTGTGCCGTTGCTGTCCTTGCCTTGCACGTGAATACGGTCGCGCATAGCAGCCATAAGCGTGACGGCTTGCAGGCGCGTCATCTTATCCCGCTGCATCTCCGTCAATTTGAGATTGACGGTGGCAAGCACTGTCGGTAGGTTGGTGGAATAGGTCATAGGATAGGTGTTCCAAAGGTGATGAGTTGGTGCGGTTCGGGGTGTTCGTCTTCGCCGAAGCACTCGGAGGCGTGTATGTCGATACTGTTGACCGCCGTGGAGAGTTCCTTGGCGAACTGGTCTTCAAAGTAGGCACGCAGTTCCTTGGGCTTGTTTCGGTCAATGGTGGCGGCATTGATACGCGATGACGCACGGCGTGTGAGCATAAGTTCCGCCCCAAGGAGATACCACAATGCTGTTG
This sequence comes from uncultured Bacteroidales bacterium, assembly GCA_900556095.1. Taxonomy (GTDB): domain Bacteria; phylum Bacteroidota; class Bacteroidia; order Bacteroidales; family Paludibacteraceae; genus Colicola. The sequence goes on from USNU01000098.1 coordinate 4,451, forward strand.
CGAGTATCTCCTTGTTGCTTAAAATCAAACATTCACAAACCTTTATATCTGTAACCTTATGGCACTTATTGACTTCAGCAATGAAGAGCGTGCGGAACTTGAGAATACCTCTTTCTTCTACACGCGACCAAGTATCGACTTCGTCTTCGCCTTGGCGTGCGATATCCTCGAGTACTGACAAGGTTATATCGGGCAGCGCGTCCACATACAACCCACTTGGGGCTTGTGCAGACCCACCACTCAATAATCCGATATAGCCTTTCAGTTCGTTGAGCATACTACCTTACGTTTATTGCGCCTGTGTCTTGGTGGTGAACACCGCGTCAGCAGCAGGCGTAACGGTTGCATTGTAGTTTGTCTCCTGCTCCTTGGCGATGTAGTGGAATGCGCCGTTGACACCCTTGAGTGTGTCTGTAGCAGCAAATGCATCGGTCGGTGCAGAGAACAAGCCGTAGTGCTTCGAAACGATGAGTTTCCACCCACGAGGCTGCGTTCCGCCCTTTTCTTTCTCTTCGGGGCAGTCGATGTATTTGAGTTGGCAGTCGAATACCAGCGAGGTGAGTGAGCCGTCCAATTCCACAGGTACAGGCAAAGTGAAGAATACGCTGCCGCCTCTCTCGCCTGCAAATGCGCCAACGTAGGCGTTCCAATCCACGAAGCCAATAGTTCCCTTGGCGAATGCACCGAAATGGTCTTTACCCCAGCCTGTGATAGTGCGCGGATCGTAGTAGGCATTCAGCGGCAATGCACCGATACCCTGTGAATCGGGGTTGGTCTTCAGTTTGTGGAAGATGTCGTAGCGGGTGATAAGACCGTTACCGCAAATAAGCAGGTTGTCGTTCACCTCGTTGATGATAGCGTCCTCCATCAGTTTGACATAGCCGCTGCTGAAATCAGCCGACTTGCCGAGCGCAAGCGTCTGTGCAGCGGTGGAGAGACTATAAGCAGCGTTAGCACCCCATTTGGTGGCTTGTGTTGCGATGAGGTTGCTGTCGATTTTGCCAATCAAACCGATGAGTTTGGTCAGCAGAACCTCGTAGAACCCGCGCATAAGCGGTGCTTGTTGTGCGTCTCCGAGTGCGAGGGTCTGTACTGCCTCCTCTTGGTACTGGCGCATTTCGTCATCGGAAATGAAGATTCCGATTTTAGAGAAGAGCGGGTTGGTGATTTCGTACTCTTTCCAATCGGCAGAGAGCGGAGTTTCGCAGTCGTCGGTCGAGGTTACCTCCGATTCGAGACCGCGTTGCAGGTAGCGCAGTTTGATGTTGCGCTTCAGTCCTTTGCGCAATTCCTCGATATTGTTGATATCGACCATTGCGTTATTCTCCAAAAGGAGACGAAGGAAACCCGTGGGCGTAAGTTTGAGTTGCGGGTCGTTTTGCTTTGCCACAAGGTTGAGATTCTTGATAGTGGCTTGTGCGAACCCTGTAAGTGTAATAGGCATAGTTGCTTTGTTTTAAGAGTTTATTCGAGGTCGGCAAGCGCGGCTGCAGCAGCTGCATCAAAGCTTGCGGTGTCCACCTTTTTGCCGTTGGTCAGCGTGACGGTGGTCGGTTGTTGAGGAGCGGGGTTTCCACCACCTCCGTTGTTGTCGTGGTCGTTGGAGACCTCGAGCAGGTGTT